>NZ_JBATXN010000603.1:0-4236 GCF_049673265.1 Mycobacterium sp.
GTCACCTTGTGGCCGGCGCGGGTCAGTTGCTGCGCGGCGGCCAGACCTGCCGGGCCGGAGCCCACCACCGCCACCGTCTTCCCGGTGAGCCGATCCGGTGGCAGCGGTACCACCCAGCCTTCATCGAAGGCGTTGTCGACGATCTCCAGCTCGATCTGTTTGATCGTCACCGGATCCTGGTTGATCCCAAGCACACACGCTGATTCGCACGGTGCCGGGCAGAGCCGGCCGGTGAAGTCCGGGAAGTTGTTGGTCGCATGCAGACGCTCGATCGCGTCGCGCCAACGACCGGTGCGGGTCAGGTCATTCCATTCCGGTATCAGGTTGCCCAGCGGACAGCCGTTGTGGCAGAACGGAATCCCGCAGTCCATACACCGGGTTGCCTGCTGTTGCAGCGTCTCGTGCGGGAAGTCTTCGTAGACCTCGTGCCAGTCGCGCAGCCGCAGTTCCACTGGTCGGCGTTTCGGCGTTTCGCGATGGGTGTAGCGCAAAAAGCCCTTCGGATCAACCACTGGCAGCCGCCATGATCGCCTGGTCGGGGTCGGCACCGGTGCGCTCGGCCTCGGCGATCGCCTCCAGCACCCGCTTGTAGTCGCGGGGCATTACCTTGACGAAGCGCCGTTGTTCTCCCGCCCAGTCGGCCAGGATGCGCTGTCCGATTGCGGAGTCGGTGGCGTCGACGTGTGCCTGAATCATGCCGTGCAGCCAGTCCAGGTCGTCATCGTCGAGCGCCTCCAGTTCCACCATCTCCGAGTTGAGGTTGTCCGGCAGTTCGGTTTCGGGGTCGTAGACGTAGGCGGTGCCGCCGGACATGCCCGCCGCAAAATTGCGGCCGGTGCGACCCAAAATCACAACCTTGCCGCCGGTCATGTACTCACAGCCGTGATCGCCGACGCCTTCGACCACTGCGTGGGCGCCGGAGTTGCGCACGGCGAATCGCTCGCCGACCACCCCGCGCAGGAACGCCTGGCCGCTGGTGGCGCCGAACAGAATCACGTTGCCGCCGATGATGTTGTCCTCGGCGACGTAGTCCGGCGGCGCGTTGTCGGCCGGTCGCACCACGATCCGGCCGCCGGACAAGCCCTTGCCCACATAGTCGTTGGCATCGCCGTACACCCGCAGCGTGATGCCGGCGGGTACGAACGCCCCAAAGCTGTTACCTGCCGAGCCGTCGAAGGTGATGTCGATGGTGCCGTCCGGCAATCCTTGGCCGCCATAGGCTTTGGTCACCTCGTGGCCGAGCATGGTGCCGACGGTCCGGTTGACGTTGGCGATCGTGGTGGAAAACCGCACGGGTTTCCCGGAGTCCAGCGCCTCACGGCTCATCACGATCAGCTGTTGGTCCAACGCCTTGTCCAGGCCATGGTCCTGGCTTGAACTGCAGTACAGGTCCTGGTTCATGAACGCCGATTCCGGCTCATGCAGCACCGGTGACAAGTCGAGTTTGTGTGCCTTCCAGTGCGCGCGGGCCAGCGTAGTGTCCAGCGAACCGACTTGGCCCACAGCCTCGTTGAGGGTGCGGAAACCCAGCTGCGCCATGTACTCGCGGACCTCTTCGGCGACGAACAGGAAGAAGTTCTCCACGAATTCGGGCTCGCCGGTGAACCGCTCCCGCAGCACCGGGTTCTGGGTGGCCACCCCCACCGGGCAGGTGTCCAGATGGCACACCCGCATCATGATGCAGCCGGAGACCACCAGCGGAGCGGTGGCGAAGCCGAACTCCTCGGCGCCGAGCAGCGCCGCGATCATCACGTCACGGCCGGTCTTGAGCTGGCCGTCGACCTGGACGACGATCCGGTCGCGTAACCCGTTGAGTAGCAACGTCTGCTGGGTTTCGGCCAGCCCGAGCTCCCACGGCGCGCCGGCGTGCTTCATCGACGTCAGCGGTGTCGCACCGGTCCCACCGTCGTGCCCGGAGATCAGCACGACGTCGGCGTGCGCCTTGGAGACACCGGCGGCCACCGTGCCGACACCGTTCTCGGAGACCAGCTTGACGTGGATACGCGCCGACGGGTTGGCGTTCTTCAGGTCGTGGATCAGCTGAGCCAGGTCCTCGATCGAGTAGATGTCGTGGTGCGGGGGCGGCGAGATCAACCCCACACCCGGGGTGGAATGCCGCACCTCGGCAATCCACGGATATACCTTGCCGCCCGGAAGTTGGCCGCCCTCACCGGGTTTAGCGCCTTGGGCCATCTTGATCTGGATGTCAGAGCAGTTGGTCAGGTAGTGCGAGGTGACCCCGAAGCGGGCCGAGGCGACCTGCTTGATCGCGCTGCGGCGCCAATCACCGTTAGGGTCGCGGTCGAAGCGGCTGACGTGCTCGCCGCCCTCGCCGCAGTTCGACCGGCCGCCCAGCCGGTTCATCGCGATGGCCAGCGTCTCGTGCGCCTCGGCGGAGATCGAGCCGTAGCTCATCGCTCCGGTGGCAAAGCGTTTGACGATCTCGCTGGCCGGCTCGACCTCGTCGAGCGGAATCGGCGGGCGGACCCCTTCGCGGAACTTCAACAGGCCGCGCAGCGACGCCATCCGCTCGCTCTGGTCGTCGACCAGCCGGCTGTAATCCTTGAAGATCTTGTACTGGCCGGTGCGGGTGGAGTGCTGCAGCTTGAAGACGGTTTCGGGGTTGAACAGGTGGTACTCACCTTCACGACGCCACTGGTATTCGCCGCCCACCTCGAGTTCGCGGTGTGCGCGTTCGTCGGGCCGGTCCAGGAAAGCCAGCTGGTGTCGGGCCGCGACGTCGGCGGCGATATCGGCGAGGGTGATTCCGCCTGTGGGACAGGTCAATCCGGTGAAGTACTCCTCGAGAACGTCCTCGGATACGCCGACAGCCTGGAACAGCTGGGCGCCGGTGTAGGACGCCAATGTGGAGATGCCCATCTTGGACATCACCTTCAGCACACCCTTGCCGGCGGCCTTGATGTAATTCTTCAGCGCCGTTTCGCGGTCGAACCCCTCGGCGACGCCGTGAAATAGGCCCCTGTCCAGCATGACCTCAATCGACTCGAACGCCATATAAGGGTTGACCGCCGCCGCGCCGAAGCCGATCAGCGCGGCCATGTGGTGCACCTCGCGGGCGTCGCCCGACTCGACCACCAGTCCGACTTTGGTACGGCTGCGTTCACGTACCAGGTGGTGGTGCACCGCGGAGACCGCCAGCAGCGACGGGATCGGGGCCATCTTCTCGTCGGATTCCCGATCGGACAGGATGATGATCCGCGCGCCGTCCGCGATCGCCGCCGAGGTCTGCGCACGCACCTCGTCCAGCGCGGCCTGCAGGCCGGCGCCGTTCTCGGCTACCGGGTACAGGCAGCGAATCACCTTGGACCGCAGGCCGTGCCGGCGACCGTTCACCTCGACGTCCGGGTCGAGGTTGATCAGCTTGGCCAGTTCGTGGTTGCGCAGAATCGGCTGCGACAACATGATTTGACGGCAGGAATCCTCGTTCGGGTTGAGCAGGTCGCCCTCCCCGCCGGTGGTGCCCTGCAGGCTGGTCACCACCTCTTCGCGGATGGCGTCCAACGGTGGGTTGGTCACCTGCGCGAACAATTGCTGGAAGTAGTCGAACAACATCCGCGGCCGCTGGGACAGCACCGCAACAGGCGTGTCGGTTCCCATTGACCCGATCGGCTCGGCGCCGGTCCGTACCATCGGCGCCACCAACAAGTTGAGCTCTTCGTAGGTGTATCCGAAAACCAACTGCCGCAAGACGACCCGATGGTGCGGCATCCGCACGTAATCGCCCTGGGGCAGCTCGGCCAACGGAACCAGCCCGTTGTCCAGCCACTGCTGATAGGGGTGCTCGGCGGCCAACTCGGCCTTGATCTCCTCGTCAGAGACGATGCGGCCCTCGGTCATGTTGACCAGGAACATCCGGCCGGGCTGCAGCCGCATGCGCTGCACCACCGTCGACGGGTCAAGGTCGAGCACGCCGGCCTCGGAGGCCATCACCACCAGACCGTCGGCGGTGACCCAAATCCGCGACGGGCGTAGGCCGTTACGGTCCAGCACGGCGCCCACGATGGTGCCGTCGGTGAACGTCATCGACGCCGGGCCGTCCCACGGCTCCATCAACGATGCGTGGTACTGGTAGAACGCCCGCCGGGCCGGATCCATCGACTCGTTGCGCTCCCACGCCTCGGGGATCATCATCAGCACGGCGTGGGCGAGGCTGCGGCCGCCCAGATGCAGCAGCTCGAGCACCTCGTCGAAGCGGGCGGTGTCCGAGGCGCCGGG
>NZ_JBATXN010000604.1:0-6306 GCF_049673265.1 Mycobacterium sp.
CGGTAAAGATGTCCGAGAACTGGTCAGCCGTGGCGGCGTTGCCCAAAGCCGCCGCGGTGCCTTCGTCGGCGCTGGCGGTGGGCGCGGCGGCCAGCGACATCAGCGCGCCGGCCAGGAGCGCACCTCCAGCTGTGGCAACACCAGCGGCGATATCACGACGTGCTCGCTTGTGATTCATGGGAGGCTCCGATCCTGCAGTGTTAAGAAAACCTGACACTCGCTTACACGATCATCAGGTTAATGGAGCCTTAACGAGAGATGAACGGAAGATGAATTAACGCAGCAGGGCGCGCGACATCACCACACGCTGAATCTGGTTGGTGCCCTCGTATATCTGGGTGATCTTGGCGTCGCGCATAAACCGCTCGACGGGGAAGTCTGTGGTGTAGCCGGCGCCGCCGAACAGCTGCACGGCGGCCTCGGTCACGTCCATGGCGGTGTCGGAGGCGAAGCACTTTGCGGCCGCGGAGATGAATCCCAGGTTTGGCTCACCGCGTTCGGCGCGGGCAGCGGCGCTGTAGACCATCAGCCGGGCGGCTTCGACTTTCATCGCCATGTCGGCCAGCTCGAACTGCACGCCCTGGAACTCGGAGATCGACTTGCCGAACTGCTTGCGGTCCTTGGTATATGCGACCGCGGCGTCCACCGCGCCCTGCGCGATACCCACCGCCTGGGCACCGACGGTGGGCCGAGTGTGGTCGAGGGTCTGCAGTGCGGTCTTGAACCCGGTTCCAGGTTCACCGATGATCCGATCGCCGGGGATGCGGCAGTTCTCGAAGTAAAGCTCGGTGGTCGGCGAGCCCTTGATGCCCATCTTCTTTTCCTTGGGACCGATGCTGAAGCCTTCGTCGTCTAGGTGCACCATGAACGCCGAGATGCCGTTGGCGCCCTTGTCCGGATCGGTCACCGCCATCACCGTGTACCAGGTCGACTTGCCGCCGTTGGTGATCCAGCACTTGGTGCCGTTGAGAATCCAGTCGTCGCCGTCGGCCTTGGCACGCGTCCGCATCGACGCCGCGTCGCTGCCGGCCTCTCGTTCGGAAAGCGCATACGAGGCCATCGCCCCGTCGGTGGCCAGCGAAGGCAGCACCTGCTTCTTGAGCTCCTCCGAGCCCTGCAGGATCAGGCCCATGGTGCCCAGCTTGTTGACTGCGGGGATCAACGAGGCGGATGCGTCGACGCGAGCCACTTCCTCGATCACGATGCAGGCCGCCACCGAGTCAGCGCCCTGACCTCCGTACGCCTCGGGAATGTGGACGGCGTTGAAGCCCGATGTGTTCAGCGCCGTCAGCGCCTCCTCGGGGAACCGGGCGTTTTCGTCCACCTCGGCGGCGTAGGGAGCGATCTCTTTTTCCGCCAGCGCGCGGATCGCCGCCCGCAGCTCGTCGTGCTCCTCCGGCAACTTGTACACATCAAACGACGGATCTCCGGCCCACTGAGCCATCTCGGCCTCCTTGCACTGTGCTTTACTGCCCGGTCTTTCCGCGGGCCGCTACCCGGCCGGCGCCAGGCTACTGGCCGGTAACTTTACCTTGGCGCTCCTTCAGCGCCGCATCCTTGGCCCGCACCGACTCCGCCAGCTGATCCTGGAACTCGACGATCCGGCCGCGCAACGCCGGGTCCGAAACCGCCAAAATGCGGACCGCCAACAGGCCGGCGTTGCGCGCACCACCGATGGACACGGTGGCCACCGGCACCCCGGCGGGCATCTGCGCGATCGACAGCAGCGAGTCCAGACCGTCGAGCTTCGCCAGCGGCACCGGGACACCGATCACCGGCAGCGGCGTCGCGGAGGCAACCATGCCTGGCAGGTGGGCTGCGCCGCCCGCGCCGGCGATGATCACCTCGATGCCGCGGTCGGCCGCGTCTCGGGCGTATTCGAGCATTCGCTGCGGCGTGCGGTGTGCCGACACCACACCGACCTCATGGGCAACGTCGAACTCGGCCAGAGCGGCGGCGGCGTCGGCCATCACCGACCAGTCGCTGTCGCTGCCCATGATCACCCCGACCCGGGGCTGCTGGGTAGTCATTCGTGTGGGTCCCATCCGTCCATCCACTCCCCGTGTGACAACCAGTGTGCCGCCAGCTCAGCGCGCTCGCGCAGATTCGCCAACTGCGCGGCATCACCACCGAGGAAGTTGACATGGCCGATCTTGCGGCCCGGTCGTTCACCCTTGCCGTAGAGGTGAACCCGCGCATCGGGCATCCGCGCGAACAGGTGGTGCATTCGCTCGTCGACCGTCATCGTCGGCGTCTGCGCGGCGCCCAGCACGTTGGCCATCACCGTCACCGGCACCGTCGCGTCGGTATCACCGAGCGGGTAGTCCAGCACCGCGCGCAGATGCTGTTCGAACTGGCTGGTCCGCGCGCCGTCGATGGTCCAGTGCCCGGAATTGTGCGGCCGCATCGCCAGTTCGTTGACCAGCAGCTGCCCATCGAACGTCTCGAACAGTTCCACCGCTAGCACCCCGACGACGCCGAGTTCGGCCGCCAATCGCAGCGCCAACTGCTGGGCCGCGGCGCCGACGTCGTCGCTCAGCGCCGGCGCCGGCGCGATCACCACCACGCAGATGCCGTCGCGCTGCACCGTCTCGACCACCGGCCAGGCCGCGCCCTGCCCGAACGGCGAGCGCGCCACCAGTGCCGAGAGCTCGCGGCGCATCGCCACGCGCTCCTCGACCAACACCGGCACACCGGAGTCCAAGTACTCCCCCGCGATCTCGCGCGCCTGCGCCAGGTCGGCCGCCATCCGCACCCCACGACCGTCGTAGCCGCCGCGGACCGCCTTGACCACGATCGGCGCGTCAACTCGGCCGGCGAAAGCGTCGACGTCGTCAAGGCTTTCGACCGCCGCGTAGCGCGGCACCGGGGCGCCCAAAGCCTCCAGTCGCCGCCGCATGACGAGTTTGTCCTGGGCGTGCACCAGCGCCTCCGGCGGCGGCGCCACATTGACGCCCTCGGCGACCAGCTTCTCCAGCAGCTGCGTCGGGACGTGTTCGTGGTCGAAGGTCAGCGCGTCGGCACCGGCAGCGACACGACGCAGATCGTCGAGGTTGGTGTGCGAGCCGATCACCACATCCGGGCTCACCTGGGCGGCCGGGTCGTCGGCGTCGGCGGCCAGCACCCGCAGGCTTTGACCCAGGGCGATCGCCGCCTGGTGGGTCATCCGGGCGAGTTGGCCGCCGCCGACCATCGCGACGAGCGGCGCAGCGGTAGGGGTACTCGGCACGGCAATCATGGTGTCATGGCCGTTGAAGGCCCCTGAACGGGGTGTTTACCGGCGGTGACGCCGTCGCTGGGCACACGTAACGGGCAGTACGTAGACTGCGACATTGTGTCCTTCGCCGATGCCACGATCGCACGGTTACCGCGGCTGGTCCGTCCTTACGCTGAACGCCATCACGAACTGATCAAGTTCGCGATCGTCGGCGGGACCACGTTCGTGATCGACTCGGCGATCTTCTACACCCTCAAGCTGACGATCTTGGAGCCCAAGCCGGTGACCGCCAAGGTCATCTCCGGCGTCATCGCGGTGATCGCGTCCTACATCCTGAACAGGGAGTGGAGCTTCCGGGACCGCGGCGGCCGGGAGCGTCACCACGAGGCGCTGCTGTTCTTTGCGGTCAGCGGGGTAGGCGTGCTGCTGAGCATGGCGCCGTTGTGGATCTCCAGCTACGTCTTGCAGCTGCGTGTACCGATGGTGTCACTGACGGTGGAAAACGTCGCCGACTTCATCTCGGCCTACATCATCGGCAACCTGCTGCAGATGGCGTTCCGCTTCTGGGCGTTCCGCCGGTGGGTGTTCCCCGACGAACTCGGCCGCAGCCAGGACAAGGCGCTGGAGTCGGCCCTTACCGCCGGCGGGATCGCCGAGGTCCTCGAGGACAACTACGAAGAGGGCGGATTGCAGAGGGGGAACGTCACGCTGCTGCGGGCTTGGCGGTCACGCCGCAACCGGGTGGCTCAGCTCGGCGATTCCTCAGACCCCAGGGTGTCGAAAACCTCGTGATACAGCAGCGCGTGAACTTGCTCCACGCGCGGAATGTCGTAGAACTCCAACGGATCTTGTGATGCCGACTCGACGATCAGCGTCCCGGTGCGCAATATCCGGTCGATCAGCCGATGCCGGAACTCCACGCTATTGATCCGAGCCAGCGGGATGTCGATGCCGCTGCGGCTCAACACACCGTGCCGGAACATCACTCGCCGGTCGGTGATCACGAAATGCGTTGTCAGCCAATTGAGGAACGGCCAGAGCGTCAGCCAGCCAACGATGATCAGCCAGATCGCGCCGATGACGGCGAAGATGATCTTTTTGGCGTTCGAATCCCAGTTGGTGCTGTTGACCACCGCTGCGCCGAACGATGCAGCAGCGCTGGCCAGGATGAGCACCACGACCGGCCAGAACAGTCGCTTCCAATGCGGATGGCGGTGCAAGACGACTTGTTCGTCGCCGGCGAGCACATTGTCGGGGTAGCCCACGCTGGCACTTTAAACGCTGGGACGTAAATGCGTGACGTCTCCGGCCGAGATCGCCACGGTTTGACCACCGGTGTCGACGCACAGCCGGCCCGTCTCGTCGATGGCGTGCGCGGTACCCACCACTTCGCGATCGCCGGGCAAGACTGCCCGCACCCGAGAACCCAGGGTCAGGCTGTAGCGCTGATAATCGGCAACCAGTGCCGCGCCGGCGCCGCCGGCGCTGCGCCAAGCATCGATGCGGATGGCCAATTCGCCAAGTATCTTGCGCGCCAATGCGTTTCGATCGGTGGCCGACGCCTCCAACATCAGCAGCGAGGTGGCCGCCGGGTCCGGTGCTTCTTCGGCGGTCAGCGTGACGTTGAGCCCCAACCCGAGCACAATCACCGGCGCCGGCGCCGCAACCTCGGCCAGGATCCCGGCCAACTTCCCGCCGTCGACCAGCACGTCGTTCGGCCACTTGAGCCCTGGCGCCACGCCGCACACCGCCGCTAGCGCGTCGGCCACCGCCACACCGGTGGCCAGCGGCAACCATCCCCAGCTCGACCGGGGCACCGACGTCGCGGCCACGCCTACCGACAGCGCGATCTGCGCTCGCGGCGGCGCCGACCAAACTCGGCCGTGGCGGCCACGCCCCGCGATCTGGTATTCGGCGAGCAACACCGATCCGTCGATGTCGGCGCCGCCCTCCGCCCGCGCGATCAGATCGGCGTTGGTGGAGCCGGTTTCGGCGACCACGTCCAGTTGCCGCCACGGCCCGCCCGCGCCGATCAGCCCGTCGCGCAGCGCAGCCTCGTCCAATGAAGGTCGTGATTGCCCAGCCATCGACGTTCAGCGTACGGTGCAGAGACACGCCCGGTGGAGGTGGTTTTGTGGTGATAACCGATTCAGTCAAAGCCACGAGCGACGAAGCCGTCCGCCTGTGGGTGGAGTCTTACCAGGGCGAAGTTTTGGGCGAGGCATATTTCGCCGGGATGGCCGAGCGCATCACCGATCCGGCGCTGCGCGAGAAGATCAACCTGTTGACGTGCCTCGAGCGCAGCACCAAGGAACTGCTGGAGCCTGTGATCAAGCGGTTGGGAGTTTCCGCGGAGCCCGACCAGGCCGTGGTCGACGCCGCGGGCAATGTGGGCGACGTGGAGTACCTGCCCATGTTGCAAACCTTTGTCGCGGCGGCCGCCGAGTACCTGGGTCGTTACACGCGGCTGCGCTCGCTGGTCGAGCCTGCCGATGCCTCAATCGTCGACCAGCTGATCGCGCATGAACTCGCGTTCGAACTGTTCGCTCGCCGCGAGCTGGCCGGAGACAACGACGACTCGACCGAACCGATCCGTGCGCTCAGCCATGTGACCTGCTGACAGCGGATCCGTGCGCGTCGCGGCGCGTGATTGGGATCGCAATATAAGGGACCGCTAAGATCGGCGCCATGACAAGCGTTTCCGAGAGCCATGTCGAGGCCAAGGCCGAGCACGAGATCGACATCCACACCACCGCCGGCAAGCTGGCCGAACTGCGCAAGCGGTCCGAGGAGACGCTGCACCCGGTCGGCGAGGCCGCGGTCGACAAGGTGCACGCCAAGGGCAAGCTGACCGCGCGCGAACGCATCTATGCCCTGCTGGACGAGGGGTCGTTCGTCGAGCTCGACGCGTTGGCCCGGCACCGCAGCACCAACTTCGGGCTGAATGAGAAGCGTCCGCTCGGCGACGGCGTTGTCACCGGCTACGGCACCATCGACGGCCGCGATGTCTGCATCTTCAGCCAGGACGTCACCGTGTTCGGCGGCAGCCTCGGCGAGGTCTACGGCGAGAAGATCGTCAAGGTCCAAGA
>NZ_JBATXN010000605.1:0-4635 GCF_049673265.1 Mycobacterium sp.
TCCAGGGCCCGATCCCGATCACGGCGAGTTTGTCATGTTGTTGTGGACGCGGATGGCGCCGGGTGCGCCGCGGATCAAGCCCGCCGACGTTCGGATGACTGCGAATGAAGCCGAGCCCGGTCTGGTGATGACGCAGGACATCAACGTGTTGGCCGGACTTCAGCGCGGAATGCACCAGCCGGGGTTCACCCACTTGACGCTGTCCAACGAGGAACGGCGCGTGATCAACATGCACCGCAACCTCGACCGCTATCTCGACCTGCCCGAAGTTGATCGCATCACCGGGGGTGAGACCAGTGCCGGAAGCCGTTAGCGCGGAGTCGATCCTCGATACTGCGGCTCGGCTGATCGAATTGCACGGCGTGGAGGCGTTCACGATGCGCGGTCTCGCCGACGAACTCGGGGTCGCCGCCACCTCGATCTACTGGCATGTCGGCGGCCGAGACAAGCTTTTCGACAGCCTGGTCGACCGATTGCTCAGCGAGATGGCACATCTGCCGATGGAGGGCGATACCGCGGTCGAACGGATTGCGTCACTTGCGCGTTCGCAACGCAGGGCGCTGATCGACCGACAACACCTGCTTGCCATCGCGCACGAGCGGGACCGAACTCCGATGCTGTTCTTGCCGATTCAGCAGACACTGGCGGCGCAGCTGGCCGAATTGGACGTGACCGGGACCGATGCCGCCCTTGTCCTGCGCGCGGTGCAGGTTCACGTCATATCCTCTGCGCTGATGCAGTTCTCGGCCGTTCGCGGTGCCAAACACGAGGAGGAAGACCCCTCGCTGTGGGACGACGACTGGCCCGACCAAGCGCTCGTCCAGGCGCTGCAGTCCCCCACCGACTATGACGCCGTCTTCGAATACGGGCTTACCGCGCTGCTGAGTAAATTGCCCTAAGAGGTGATCGTAATGGCGTGTGGGTCTTGAGGTTCGTACACCTGAGGGACTATCCCGGCGGCGGGAAAGGCCGACCGATATGGCTGTCGTCGTCGACATCTCGTTGCGCGCCGCTGCCCCACTGCAGCCCGGTCGGCGGGGAGGCCGGACGCTCGAGCGAGGTCCAATCCGGAGCTACGATCGGATCGATTCGGCCGTCTCGGATCCGTCGGAAATACCACACGGCGAACACGACAACCAAGGCCATCAACGCCACCATCACGACGAACCACAAAATGTCGGCGATGGGGGGCACCGTTTCATTCTGGCATGATCGCGCAACGACGATAACCGCTTTCGCGCCGATTCGGCAGGCATCGCGGGACGGCTAGACGGCCTTGATCGCGTTCGAGGCACCTGTCGTAGCCCTGCAGATTTTCCACGCGCATCCACCGGTGTTTCACGCTTAGTCCTCAGATCGGCCGCGACGCCCAGTATTCGCGCAGACTGACGATCCTGTCCCCGTCCAGCTCCAGGATGGCGACCTCTCGCATCAACTTGCGGTGGCCTTGCACTATATCGTCAAAGCGTGCTTCCCATTCCGCGATCGCCGTCGCGCCGGCGGGGTCCAGATACAGGTTGAGTAGTCTCGCCTCGATGTTGGCCTGCTCGTTGACGACCTTGGTCCGCCAGTACTGCCGGATCCCGTCGATGCCGCGGATCGGCTCGTCCAGCACGCGCTCGTGATAGGTGGCCTCCTCGGTGAAGATGGTGACGATCAAGTCGGGGTCCTGAGTCATCCAGGCCCGCAAATAGACGTCGATGAGCGCGCGCACCCGCTGTTCCGGCGAAGTCATCAACATCGGTCCTGGATGACCGGCTCCGCATGGCCGCTGTCCAGCGACGCCAGAGCAGCGTCAATGACAGTGTTAGTGGCATAACCGTCGCGCGCTGACGCGCCCACGGGCGAGCCGGTCGCGATCGCGGTCAGCCACGCGGCGTCTTGGGTTCGGTAGGCCTGCGCGAACCGTTGCATCCATGCCTCGGTATCGGGTTGCGCGGCACGCTCATCAACCGGTTCGGGGCCCGTTGAGCTGAGGGTGAGCGCGCCTGCGCTGCCGACGATGTCGCACCCGATGTCATATGACAGGCCCGGCCCGCGGCCGAGTTCCATTACGCCCAGGACGCCGGACCGTGAGGTCAGGGTGAGGACTACGATCACGGCGGCCCCGTCCTGGCTGGTTTTGGTGATCGCAGACACTTCGGCGACGTCTTCGCCGCACAGCCAGCGGAAGACGTCGATGTCGTGGGAGGCCGAGCTGGTGATCAACTCCCGCTCGTTAAATTTAATGACCGACAGCGGATTACGGTGACGTTGGCTGATCAGGACAGGTGCACCCACGGTGCCGTTGCGCAGCGCGCTGTGCAGGTTTCGGTAGGCGGTGTCGAAGCGGCGCATCCAGCCCACCTGTACCAGCCGGCGGCCGGTGGTTTTCTCGGCGTCGACAATTTGGCGGGACTGGCGCGCGGTTGTGGCGAGAGGTTTTTCGCAGAGCACGTGCAGACCGCGCGCGATGCATGCATGGGTGATGTCAAAGTGGGTGTCGTCGGTAGTGGCCACCACCACAGCGTCGACGTCGGCACTTTTCACACATTCGAGTGGGTCGTAAAAGACCGCAGCGGTGGGAATCTGCGATGCGGCGTGGTCGGCGAAGGGCGCGTGGGTGTCGGCGACGGCGGCGATTCGAGTCTGCGGTTGCAGGCTGGTGAAGATATTCAGGTGTGTCATGCCCATGCCGCCCAGCCCGATCAGGGCCAGCCGGATGGGCGTGGCGCTCACTGCTGCGCTCCTGATGCGAGGGCGTGTACCGAGTCGACCATGCCGGCGCCGATGATCGCGCTACGCATCGAGTTGTGGTTGCTCACATGTCTCTTTTCGTGTCAACCGATCCTATAGACCGTGGTGGCCTAGGATCTCGCCATGCCGATACTTGGAGATGCAACCGCGGTCATCGCGAGCCTTACGAGGTCATCGTCCAATGCGCTGCGAGTTCAGCTCGCCACCCCCGACGGCACCGAGTTGGCGCGCGCCCAGCAAAAGGTCCATCCAATTTTGGGCGACGTATTGGCCGCAGCGTGCATCGACTTCTCGGTGTTGCCGCGGGGGGTACATCGCCTAGTCAGCCGCGAGATGCTATGCCAGTTGCGCGAACTCGGTCTGCAGCTCATCCAGGCGTCGCAGCGTCTGATCGCGAGGTTCGGTCGGCAGTTCCACCAGAACGTGCTCGACTTTGAGGTCACGGTAGCGCTGAAGGTCCTCGGCCTTGGGTTCGCCCATGTGGATGTTGATCACCGGCACGTCCTGGCCAGCGACCGCGCGCAGTTCCTCGAGCTGACCCGCCAGAGCATCCGCTGATGGGCTCATGGACAGCCAGCCGGCGCCCAGCCGTGCGATGCGTCGATAATTCGCGGAGCCTCCACCGATATACAGCGGCGGATACGGCTGTGTCGCCGGCTTGGGCCAACTGTATATGGGGTCGAAGTCAACGAATTCGCCGTGGAATTCCGCCTTTTCGTCGGTCCAGATTTCGACCAGTGCGCGCAGTCGTTCGTCCACCACCCGTCCGCGCACGGCCGGATCGACGCCGTGGTTGGCGATCTCTTCGCGCAGCCAACCGATTCCCACGCCGAAGCGAAAACGTCCGTTGGAGATCAGATCAAGTGAGGCGACCTCTTTGGCGGTCAGGATTGGATCGCGCTGTGACACCAGCGCAATGCCGGTGCCCAAAACAAGCTTCTGGGTCGCAACTGCCGCCGCCGTCAACGCCACGAATGGATCCAGCGTCCGGTAGTACTTGCGAGGAATCGGTCCGCCCATCGGGTAGGGCGTCTGCGCATCGACCGGGATGTGCGAGTGTTCGGCCAGAAATAGCGACTCAAACCCACGTTCTTCGAGCCCGACGCCCAGCTCCACGGGGCCAATGCCCTCGTCGGTAACGAAAGTCAGCACACCGATACGCACGTTTGCTCCCATCGAGATTTCCGGTACACGCTGCGGACGACTACCTCAACCGACATCTCCAGGTTCTTGTTCCGCCCCTGTGGTCCGGCGCACGGCGCCCCAGAGCCCCACGCCGATGCCAAGAGCGGCACCGCCCAGGCCGATCAGCTGTTGTGAGCGTTTCAGCTGGTGATGGACACTCGCCCCGCCGAGTAGGTCGGAGGCGTCGGCGCCGGCGGACGCGAGAAACCAGCCTCGGGTGTTTCTGCCACGCAGCGCTGCTGCCGCGAGCAGGCCACCGATCAACGCGTCGCGGTAGCCCATGGACCGCAACAGCAGTTGCGCCGTCGGCGTCGGCTCGTCGCGATCACCCCATAACCGGTTCGCACGGAGCGGATCTACGAGAAACGAGATGCCCGAGGCAAGTCGGATGGTGCCTGCGGCAAGCCCAAAACGGTCGATAGCCATGGCCCGCAGCTTACGACTAATCGCCCAATTCCGATGTCACGTCGGCCTGCCATCGTTACTCTCGAACGACGCCAGCGAGACGTCGCGCAGCGGGCAGAAGGGTTGGTTTGGCACGATATGCCGGATCCCGACACCGCGATGGCCTCCGCAGACCCCCCAGCAAGATTCGAGCCCGACGAACGCTGGGTGCCCGCCGACGAGCGATGGTTTGGGCTGGATCGGCGCACCGTCCGCCCGACGTTGGCGGTGTTTGCCTTGGCGTTCGTGATGTCGATGGTGTTACCCATC
>NZ_JBATXN010000606.1:0-6297 GCF_049673265.1 Mycobacterium sp.
CAAAGAAGTCAAGGCGCGCCAACCGGGGATGCAGAGCTTCGCTCTGAGCTTGCAGGCACCCCGCGCGAGAAGGGATACCAGGTTGATCGAACAGCTCGCGGTCCCGGCTCGGGCCGTGGGCGGGTTCGTAGAAATGGCGCTGGAAACCTTCCGCGCGATATTTCGTCGACCCTTTCAGTTCCGCGAGTTTCTCGACCAGACGTGGATGATCGCCCGAGTCTCACTGGTCCCCACCCTGCTGGTCGCCATCCCGTTCACCGTCCTGGTGGCCTTCACACTCAACATTCTCCTTCGCGAGATCGGCGCCGCCGACCTGTCCGGGGCGGGCACCGCATTCGGCACCATCACCCAGCTCGGACCCGTCGTCACCGTGTTGGTGGTGGCCGGAGCGGGCGCCACCGCGATCTGCGCCGACCTGGGCGCCCGCACCATCCGTGAGGAAATCGACGCGATGCGGGTGCTGGGCATCGATCCGATCCAGCGCCTGGTGGTGCCCAGGGTGCTGGCGTCGACGTTCGTCGCACTGCTACTGAACGGACTGGTTTCGGCGATCGGTATCGCCGGCGGCTACGTGTTCTCCGTCCTGCTGCAGGGCGTCAACCCGGGTGCCTTCGTCAACGGGCTGACCGTGCTCACCCACCTCGGCGAGCTAGTGCTCTCTGAAATCAAGGCATTGTTGTTCGGCGTGGTCGCCGGCCTCGTCGGCTGCTATCGCGGCCTGACCGTCAAGGGCGGACCAAAGGGTGTGGGCAACGCGGTCAACGAGACGGTCGTGTATGCGTTCATCTGCCTGTTCGTGATCAACGTGATCATGACGGCAATCGGCGTTCGAGTGCTGAGCCGGTGAGCCGCACATGAGTTACGACGCCTCGCTACGCTTCCGCCGTTTTTTCTCCCGCTTAGGCGGGCCGGTCGACAATTTCGGCGAGCAGGCGCTGTTCTACGGCGAGTCGATGCGTTACATCCCCAACGCGCTCACCCGCTACCGGAAAGAGACGATCCGGCTTATCGCCGAGATGACGATGGGCACTGGGGCGTTGGTTCTGATCGGCGGAACAGTCGGTGTCGCAGCGTTTTTGACGTTGGCGTCCGGCGGTGTGATCGCGGTACAGGGTTACGAATCGTTGGGCAACATCGGCATCGAGGCGTTGACCGGATTCCTGTCGGCGTTCCTCAACGTTCGCATCGTCGCCCCGGTAGTGGCCGGAATCGCGTTGGCCGCCACCATCGGCGCCGGTACCACCGCCCAGCTGGGAGCGATGCGGGTTGCCGAGGAAATCGACGCGATCGAGTCGATGGCCGTGCACTCGGTGTCGTATCTGGTATCCACGCGACTCATCGCCGGTCTCATCGCAATCGTTCCGCTGTATTCGCTGGCGGTGCTGGCGTCGTTTTTCGCCGCACGGTTCACCACGGTGTTCATCAACGGGCAGTCGGCCGGTTTGTATGACCACTACTTCAATACGTTTCTGATACCCACCGATCTGCTGTGGTCGTTCCTGCAAGCCATCGTGATGTCGATTGGAGTGATGCTGATCCATACGTACTACGGCTACAACGCTTCTGGCGGTCCGGTGGGTGTCGGTCTGGCGGTCGGCCAAGCCGTACGGACGTCGCTCATCGTCGTCGTTGTCATTACTTTGTTCATCTCGCTGGCTGTCTACGGCGCATCCGGTAATTTCAACCTTTCCGGGTAGGGGGACGATGGCAAGCACCGGGGCGCAACGCACACACGTCAGGCTGGCAGCGGCGCTGCTGGCCTGTGTGTTGGCGGCCTTTGTGGTGCTGACCTACCTGTCCTACACCTCGTTTTTTTCCTCGTTCGACATCGACACCGTCACCGTCACCGCGCCGCGCGCCGGGCTGGTGATGGACCGCGGCGGAAAGGTCAAGTACCGCGGCATCCAGATCGGCAAGGTCGACAACATCAGCTACACCAACAACCAGGCGCAGCTGACGTTGGCGATCGACAGCGGCGAGCTGCGCTACATTCCGGCCAATGCGCCGGTCCACATCGCCAGCAACACGATTTTCGGCGCCAAGTCGGTGGAGTTCATACCACCCAAGTCACCGTTGACGACCCCGCTTCGTCCCGGCGCCCATCTGGCCGCCTCGGCGGTTTCGCTGGAAGTCAACACACTGTTTCAGTCGCTCACCGACTTGCTGCACAAGATCGACCCGGTCGAGCTGAACGGGACGTTGAGCGCGCTGGCCGAGGGTCTGCGCGGACACGGCAACGACCTGGGGGCGCTGCTGTCGGGACTGAATACCCTTACGCGGCAGACGAATCCGCTGCTACCGACTTTGCAGCAGGATCTCCGGAAGACGGCTACGGTGTCCAACATCTACGCCGACGCGGCACCTGATCTGGTCACCGTGTTCAACAACACGCCAACGATCGCCCGAACGGTCGTGGATCAGCAGAGCAACTTGAACCAAAGCCTGCTGGCGGCGATCGGGTTGTCCAACAACGCCTATGACACGTTGGCGCCGGCCGAGCCGAATCTCATCGCCGCCCTCAAACGGCTGCGGGCCCCGCTGAAAGTCGCCGGCGACTACTCCCCGGAATTCGGCTGCATGTTCGCCGGGATCCAGCGCGGTATCCAGGAATTCGCCCCGGTGCTCGGTGTCAGAAAAGCCGGCTTGTTCACGTCCTCGAGTTTCATCTTGGGCGCTCCGTCATACACCTATCCCGAGAGCCTGCCAATCGTCAACGCTTCTGGTGGCCCGAATTGCCGTGGGCTGCCTGACATTCCGACTAAGCAGAGCGGCGGGTCCTGGTACCGCGCGCCGTTCCTGGTGACCGACAATGCCAACATCCCTTACGAGCCGTTCACTGAAATGCAGGTGGACGCACCCTCGACGCTGCAGTGGCTATTCCACGGCTCGTTCGCAGAACGGGATGATTTCTGATGGCCGACGGGGGTTACGAGTCACACCGCTCGATGCTGGTGAAGGTCGGCATCTTCACTGTCAGCATGCTGTTGGTGGCCGTCGGGCTGGTGGTGATATTCGGGGAGTTCCGGTTCGGTCCGTCAAATACCTACCACGCCAACTTCATCGACGCGACGCGGTTGAAGGGGGGCCAGAAGGTCCGGATCGCGGGAGTACCGGTGGGGGCGGTCAAGGACGTCAAGCTCAACCCGAACAACACCGTGGACGTGGCTTTCACAGTGGACAAGCGCTACACCCTGTACTCGTCGACGCGGGCAGTGATCCGTTACGAGAACCTCGTTGGCGACCGGTTTTTGGAGATCACCTCGGGTCCGGGTGAACTGCGCAAGCTCCGGCCAGGCGGGACCATCGATCAGCAGCACACTGCGCCGGCACTGGATCTCGATGCGCTTCTCGGCGGCCTGCGGCCGGTGCTGAAGGGCTTGGACGCCAACAAGATCAACACGATCAGCAGCTACGTGATCGAGCTGTTGCAGGGTCAGGGCGGAGCGCTGTCCAATCTGCTGGCCAACACCAATTCATTCGGGTCGACGCTGGGTGCCCGCGACCAGGTGATCGGCGACGTGATCAACAACCTCAATGCCGTACTAACCACCGTCGACGCCAAAGGGGCGCAGTTCTCAACCAGCGTCGACGAGCTGCAGAAACTGATCACAGGGTTGGCGCAGGGACGCGATGCAATCGCTGGCGCTATCCCGCCGCTGGCCTCGACGACTTCGGATCTGACGGAGTTTCTGAAACGCGGACGCCGGCCCTTGCAGGGCAACATCGAAAACATCCGACCGATTGCCACAGAGATCACCGATCGGCTGCCCGAGGTGAACAACGACATCGAGCAACTCGGCGAGGACTACCTGCGGCTGTCCGCACTCGGCGCCTACGGGGCGTACTTCAACATCTACTTCTGCTCGGTGTCGCTCAAGATCAACGGGCCGGCAGGCAGCGACATCCTGATTGGAATGGGCGGGCAGCCCGATCCGAGCAAGGGGAGGTGCGCTTTTGCAAAGTAAGCCAAATCGCAGACAAGACCGGGACCCGCTCCGCACCGGCATCTTCGGTGTAGTCCTTGTGTTCTGCGTCGTGTTGGTTGCGTTCGGCTACACCGGGCTACCATTCTGGCCGCAGGGCCGGCAATACACCGCCTACTTCAGCGACGCCGGCGGGCTCGCCCCTGGAAACGACGTCTACGTATCGGGGATCAAGGTCGGTCAGGTGCAATCGCTGGGGCTGGCCGGCGACACCGCCAAGGTGACATTTACCGTCAATCGTCACGTCAATGTCGGCAATCAATCGCTCGCGGCGATTCGCACCGAGACAATCCTGGGTCAACGGTCGATCGCGGTGACTCCGGCAGGCACTGGTACCGCCACCACGATCCCGCTGAGCCGGACCACGACACCGTATGCCTTGGGCTCTGCGCTGGAGGATTTGGGCGCCAACGCAGGCGATTTGGATAAACCCCAGTTCGAGAAGTCATTGCAGGTTCTCACCGCCGCCCTGCACGACGCCACCCCGCAACTACGCGGCGCGCTGGACGGGGTGACATCGCTGTCTCGCACGTTGAACCGCCGCGACGAGGCGTTGGAAAGCCTGCTGGCACATGCCAAGTCGGTGACAGGCATACTCGCCGAGCGCGCCGGTCAGGTCAACAAGCTGATCCAAGACGGCACCCAGCTGTTCGGCGCGCTGGATGCGCGCCGCGCCGCGCTGGCGGAGCTTATCGGGGGCATCGATGATGTCTCCCAACAACTTTCCGGCTTCGTAGCCGATAACCGCAAGGAATTCGGCCCTGCACTGAGCAAGCTCAACACCGTACTGGACGACCTCAACGAGCGTCGCGACTACATCAGCGAGGCGCTAAAACGTTTGCCCCCGTATGCGACCACGCTCGGCGAAGTGGTCGGCTCCGGACCGGGGTTCAACGTGAACGTCTACGGCGTGGTACCGACGCCCATAGTCGGAATGATGTTCGACGCCGTATTCCAGCCGGGCAAACTTCCGAACAGCTTCGCGGACTACCTGCGCGGAATGGTGCAGGAGCGGTGGAAGATAAGGCCGCAGTCGCCATGACCGTATTCTCTGCGATCAAGGAACGTCGCCGCGGAACGCGGCTGGCGCTCGCCGTACTGCTTGCCGTTTTCCTCGCGGTGGGTGCGTATTTAGTGTGGCCCGCCCGGCACGGCAACAAGATCGTTGGCTACTTCACCTCAGCGGTCGGGCTCTATCCCGGAGACCAGATCCGTGTTGTCGGCGTACCGGTCGGCAAGATCGAGTCGATCGAACCGCGTGCAGAGGACGTCAAGGTCACCATGTCGGTAGACCGAGACGTCAAGATTCCTCAGGGCGCCAAGGCGGTCATCATGGCACCCAACCTGGTTGCAGCCCGCTACATCCAGCTCGCCCCGGCCTACACCGGCGGACCCGCGATGCCCGACGGTGCAAGCATTGAGCTGTCTCGCACTGCGGTGCCGGTGGAATGGGATGAGGTCAAACAGGCACTCAGCGATCTGGCCAAACAGCTGAGTCCCACGGCCGGACAGATGCAAGGACCGCTCGGCAAGGCGATCAACCAGGCTGCAGACACCTTCAACGGCACCGGAGACTCATTCCACAACGCGCTCCGCGAGCTGTCCCAAGCGGCCGGCCGGCTGGGTGATTCGCGCACCGACATCTTCGGAACGGTCAAAAATCTCCAAGTACTGGTCGGTGCGCTGTCGTCGAGCAACGAACAAATCGTCGCGTTCTCCGGCCACGTGGCATCGGTGTCACAGGTGCTCGCCAAGAGCTCAACTCACCTCGACCACACTTTGGCCACGCTCAACCAGGCGCTGGTGGATGTCAAAGGGTTTTTGCAGCAGAACAACTCGACGCTGATCGGAACCGTCGACAAGCTCAATGACTTAACCAAAGTGTTGAGTGATCAGAGCGAGGACATCGAGCAGGTGCTGCACGTGGCGGGACCCGGAATCGCCAACTTCTACAATATCTACGACCCTGCCCAGGGCACGTTGAACGGCCTGATATCAATTCCCGAATTCTCAAACCCGGTGCAGTTCATCTGTGGCGGCTCCTTTGAGACCGCCGCCGGGCTGTCCGCACCGGACTACTACAAGCGCGCCGAAATCTGCCGGGAGCGGTTGGGGCCGCCGCTACGCCGGCTGACATTCAACTACCCGCCGATCATGTTCCATCCGATCAACGCGA
Organism: Mycobacterium sp.; assembly: GCF_049673265.1. GTDB lineage: Bacteria > Actinomycetota > Actinomycetes > Mycobacteriales > Mycobacteriaceae > Mycobacterium. Next base: position 6,160 of record NZ_JBATXN010000606.1, read on the forward strand.
TCACCGCGTACAAGGGTCAGATCATCTACGACACGCCGGCCACCCAGGCCAAGGCGCAGACACCGATTCCAGACCTGAAATGGGTTCCGGCGCCGGGGGTTCACCCGCCCAGCCCGACAGACCTGCAGGCCTTATTGG
>NZ_JBATXN010000607.1:0-4627 GCF_049673265.1 Mycobacterium sp.
TATCCGCAGCGGCATGCCCGGCCGGAATCGACTTCCCGTCCTCCACCACAAACGACACAAACCACCGCTCACCTTCTTTCGACAATGTGGCTGAGCGTATGGTTTCACCATCCAAACTGCGTGACGCGCGGAACTTCACCCACCCCAACTTGGGTAGCTTCACCTGTGCCCTGCGCCGGTTGAGCTTCTGCACGTCCATCTGGGAACCCTCGGGAAGCCGAAACGACGGCGCCCACCGCCGCGACGACCGCCAACGCACCTTCCACGTGCCGCGCCTGCGGCACGCCTCATCAAGATCCTTCAGCGTCTGCTGCAAACAATGCGACGGCGCCGCTTTCAGCCAGGTCTCTTCTTTCTTGGCTTCCGCCAACTCGTGAGCCTGCTCGTTGTAGTTCATCCATGCCCCACGCCGCCGATACTCGCGGCGTTGCTCCAACCCGGTGTTCCACGCCGCCCGACACACATCCGCGGTCTGCTGCGCCAACAGCTCCTGGGCCTCGGTTAACTCGGCCCGAAAGCGCCTACCGGACTTCACAACACCGAACCTAATCCCGGCCACCGACAACCCGCGCCTACGCCAGCGACCACCGCCCACCGAAGCACAACTTGACGCGCTAACCACAGGCCTAAAGACCGGGGTCTGCGCGCTACAGATCCCCGATCAGGCCCAGGCCGGTGACGGCTTCCCGCTCCTCGGCCAGCTCGGCAGTCGACTTGTCGATCCGACCGCGGGAGAAGTCGTCGATGTCCAGGCCGCTCACGATCGTCCAGTTGCCGCCCTTGGTGGTCACCGGGAACGACGAGATGAGGCCCTCGGGTACCCCGTAGGAGCCGTCGGACAGCACGGCCATCGAGACCCAATCGCCATCGGGGCTGCCCAGCAACCAGTCCCGCGCGGCGTCGATAGTTGCCGACGCGGCCGACGCGGCGGACGACGCGCCCCGCGCGTCGATGATCGCCGCGCCACGCTTGGCGACCGTGGGGATGAAGTCGTTCTCGATCCAGGACTGGTCGTTGACCACCTGAGCCGCGTTCTTGCCGTTGATCTCGGCGTGGAAGATGTCCGGGTACTGGGTGGCCGAGTGGTTGCCCCAGATGGTGATCTTCTTGATGTCGCCGACGTCGGCTCCGGTCTTGTGGGCCAGTTGCGAGATGGCCCGGTTGTGATCGAGACGGGTCAACGCCGAGAACCGCTCGTGCGGGATGTCGGGCGCATTGCTCAGGGCGATCAGCGCGTTGGTGTTGGCCGGGTTGCCGGTTACGCCGATGCGGACATCGTCGGCGGCGACGGAGTTCAGCGCCTTGCCCTGCGCGGTGAAGATCGCGCCGTTGGCCTCCAGCAGGTCGCCGCGCTCCATGCCCGGGCCGCGCGGCTTGGCGCCGACCAGCAGGGCCAGGTTGACTCCGTCGAAGATCTTGTTCGGGTCGGCACCGATCTGCACCCCCGACAGCAGCGGGAACGCGCAGTCGTCGAGCTCCATCACGACGCCTTCGAGCGCCTTGAGGGCCGGCTCGATCTCCAACAGCCGCAGCTCGATCGGGCGGTCAGGCCCCAGCAGTGAGCCGCTCGCCAGGCGAAACAGCAGGCTGTAGCCAATCTGGCCAGCGGCGCCGGTAACGGCAACCTTCAAAGGTGTGGTGCTCACGACAGTTCGCTCCTCGTGCAGTTCGGCTGTATGCGCCAATCGCGTCGGGTCGAAACTAGCGCACGCATGCGCGCGATAAACCCCGGCCCCAATCGCACCAGCTCAGCCGCGCCCGCTCACGGGCAATACCCGGCTGAGGCGCGTAGCATGACCGGGGCTTTATCGGATCCGCACTGCGACGGGAGGTGAGGGATGCCTTCGTTTCGCGATATACCGGAAACACTGCGTCCTCTGGCATGGCCTGAAAGGGACGAGCCTCCTCATCCGCAGCCAGGTGAGGTGCCGGCCGATCAGGCTGTGGTCGACTGCGGCATCTATGTAGACGGCAAACGACTGCCTGGAACCTTCACTCACGCCGACGCCCGATCTAAAGTGGTCGAGCTGCAGCTGGCCGGGCAGCAAGCCTTCGCGTGGATCGGCCTGCACGAACCTACCGAGCATCAGATGCAGGAGGTCGCCAGCGTTTTCGGCCTGCACCCGTTGGCCGTTGAGGACGCCGTACAGGCCCACCAGCGGCCGAAGTTGGAGCGCTACGACGAGACGCTGTTCCTGGTTCTCAAGACCGTCAACTATGTTCCGCACGAATCGTTGGTGCTGACGCGTGAGGTCGTCGAGACCGGCGAGATCATGATCTTCGTCAACGGGGATTTCGTCGTGACGGTCCGGCACGGCGAGCACGGCCGGCTGTCAGACGTGCGCAAGCGGATGGATGCCGACCCCGAGCACATGTCCCTGGGTCCCTTTGCGGTGATGCACGCCATTGCCGACTCGGTCGTCGATCACTACCTCGGGGTAACCCATCTGATGGCGGTCGACATCGACACCATCGAGGAAGTGGCGTTCACGCCCGGCGCTCGGACCGATATCGAGCCGATCTACCAGATCAAACGCGAGGTGGTCGAGCTGCGCAGGTCTATCAACCCGCTCTCAGTCCCGTTTGCGCGGTTGCAGACCGAACACAAGGACCTTATCTCCAAAGAGGTGCGACGCTATTTGCGCGACGTTTCCGACCACCAGACGCAGGTCGCAGACCAGATCGCCAGCTACGACGACATGCTCACCTCGCTGGTGCAGGCGGCACTGGCCCGCGTCGGCATGCAGCAAAACGACGACATGCGCAAGATGGCGGCCTGGGCGGCCATCTTGGCGGTGCCGACCATGGTCGCGGCCATCTACGGCATGAACTTCAAATTCATGCCCGAACTGAGCTGGCCATGGGGATACCCGGGGGTCGTGGCTTTGATGACCGGCGCCTGCTTGGTCCTGTACTTCCGATTCCGGCACAGGAACTGGCTCTAGCTCCGAAAAGTTTCAACTTGGCTGTGCGGCAGGGCGATTGGGGTTTAGCACATCCACCCCGTCGCTTCGCCACGCGTCACGCATCGCGTCGGCTCCCCTTAGCCGCACCCAGGCGGCCTCGGTCGCGGTGATCGGCGTCGCGGATAGGAAACGTATCGGGTCGCGCGGCGGATCCAGCGGCAGGTCCGCAATATCACTGCCGCCCAACAACATCGCAGTGAAAGGCGCCGGCCCGGATGGGTTGTCCCATAGCGGCGAGCCGAGATCGATCAACGCGTCTTCGGTCAACACCACGCCTTCGACGGCGGGCGATGCCGCCACAATCGCCAGGCTATGCGCCAGCCGGGTGATCGGCCCCGGATTGCGCAACTGCAGAACGACTTCGGCGCGCGGGCCACGCTCGCTGTCGGCATGCAATGCCGCTGAATTGGTGGCATCGGTCATCGGGTGCCGCGAACAACCCAACGAGACGTAATGCACCACCTCGTCGGCCCCAGGGCGAAAGCGCAACACCTCGATCGGCTCGGCGCCCAGAAAGGACACGCTCGCGACGTCGGGCTCGGTGTCGATGCCGTCCCGCCTGAAGTGTGCGGACAGGTGCGCGCGCACCCGTTCCAATGTCTGGGTCACTGCACCTGCGGCGGCGGTGGAACGGTCAGGTTGACACCGGTGTCGGCGTCGAAAACGGCGAGTTTCACGGTGTCGAAGGCTAATTCGAGTGACTTTCCCTTTGCCGCTTTCGACCCGGCGGGGACTCTGGCCACGAATTCGTGCTCTTCTCCCCCGGATTCGCCGTCGAGCTCGGCGAGCTGGTCGGAATGGACAACGCAACCCTCGGTGGTGAAGTAGACGTATTTGTCGGCGCCCAGCGACTCGACCATGTCCACCTTCACCTCGAAGGTCAGTGCGCTGATGCGCTGGTAGCCGTCGATCAACGCGGCATCTTGCAGATGCTCTGGGCGCACGCCGACGATGACGTTCGCCGGCTTCGGGTGCTGCGCAAGCACATCGTGGACGGGCTGGGTGAGCGTCACCTCGCCGAATGGCAGCCTCAATCCGGTCGCTGTCGGCGTGGCGGGAAAGAAGTTCATGGCCGGCGAGCCGATGAAGCCGGCGACGAACAGATTGGCGGGCCGCTCGTAAAGCTCGTCGGGCGTGCCGATCTGCTGCGCAACCCCGCCGCGCATAACCACGACTCGGTCACCGAGCGTCATGGCCTCGGTCTGGTCGTGCGTCACGTAGACGGTCGTGGTGCCAAGCCGTCGTTGCAGCCGGGCGATCTCGCCGCGCATTTGGACCCGCAACTTGGCATCGAGGTTCGACAGCGGCTCGTCCATCAGGAAAGCCTTGGGGTGCCGCACGATTGCCCTACCCATCGCCACCCGCTGCCGCTGGCCGCCGGACAGTTGCGAGGGCTTGCGGTCGAGAACACCGGTCAAGTCAAGTATTCGCGCGGTGTCCTCGACCTTGTTCGCAATCTCCGATTTTTTCATCTTGGCCAGGGTCAGCGGAAATGCGATGTTCTGTCGCACGGTCATGTGCGGGTAGAGCGCATAGGACTGAAACACCATTGCGATATCGCGGTCCTTGGGCGCCTTCTCGTTTGCCCGCTCGCCGCCGATGAGAAGCTCGCCCGACGAGATATCGTCCAGTCCGGCAATCATATTCAGCGTGGTGGATTT
>NZ_JBATXN010000608.1:0-3287 GCF_049673265.1 Mycobacterium sp.
GTGGTGAGCAACAGCCCAATACCGACTGCGGGTGTGCGGCGACGCAAGGTTGTAGCGGCGTAAGAGGTTAGCTGCCGCATCGAGTTCGCTATGATGCCCGCGTGCCGATCACCGTCACGCCGGTGCCAGGGAAACCCGCGCTGCTGTTGGGTGCCTTCGACATAGCCACCCTGGACTATGTTGCCGAGGAATTCTTCCTCTCTGGAACGGCGTCGTCCTATGGTTCAGCCGCCGAACTCGGCCCGGATGGCCGGTGGAACGTAACACCGTCAGCTGCTGGTGACTTCACCACCCGAATCGTGGCGCTAACGCCCGCGGATCCGGCCCGGTTCAACGGGACAGTGCTCGTGGAGTGGCTCAACGTGAGCGGCGGAATCGACGCGCCGGCCGTCTGGATGATGGCGCATCGCGAAATCGTTCGTGCCGGCTACGCCTATGTTGCGGTATCGGCACAACGTGTGGGCATCGAAGGCGGCGTGAGCTTGATGGGCATGGACATGTCGCTGAAAATCCAAGACCCGAAAAGGTACGCGGCCCTGCATCATCCCGGCGACGCATTCTGCTATGACATCTTCTCTGAGGCCGGTCGCCTCTTAAAAGACGGGCAGCACAGTGGTGTTCTACGGGAGCTGCGCGCCGAACACGTCGTTGCCATGGGCGAGTCCCAATCGGCGTTGTTTCTGACAACCTACGTCAACGCCATCGACCCGCTAGCTCAGGTGTTTGACGGGTTCCTGGTGCATTCGCGCTTCGGGCCCGCAGCACCACTCGACGGTGGATCGATATTCGATGTGCTGGAGAGCAACACATCCGAGGCGGTCCGGTTTCGCCCCGACCTGCGCGCGCCGCTCGTCACGATCATCACCGAGACAGACCTTTTCGCCGGTCCACGGCGAGGCTATTACGCTGCGAGACAACCCGAGCACCAACAACTTCGGGTGTGGGAGATTGCCGGCACCGCTCATGCCGACAACTACACGATCCAAGTCGCGCCGATCGACACCGGCTCTGCAGCGCTGACCGACATCGTCGCGGCCTATGCGCCGACGAATATGTTGATGGGCGAGCAACTGGAGCACTGCATCAATTTCGCACCGCAACACCACTACGTTCTGCAGGCGGCGCTATCGCAACTGTGCCGCTGGGTGCGCAGCGGCGAGGCAGCGCCCAGCGCCGTACCTATTGAACTGACCGATGCCGAACCACCCCAGCCCGTTTTGGATGCAAACGGCCTCGCGCGGGGCGGTGTAAGGACACCGTGGGCCGACGTGCCGATTGCCCGGACATCCGGTCTTGGCGGCGAGGAGACCACGATGGCATCGATCTTCGGGTCCGGGGAGTTATTCGATACCGGCACCGTGCGTCGGCTCTACCCGGGTGGGGCTGCGGACTATTTGGAGCGCTTCGAGGTTGCGCTCGACTCGGCGATTCAATCGGGGTTCATCTTGGCGGACGATCGCGAGGAAATTCTTCAGCTCGCCGCCGCCACGTTCCCCGATATCACAACGGCGACGCCTCAAGGGTCAAGCTAAACAAGGCGTAGGCCATGCAGAACAGAAAGTTCAGCGTGACGAGAACCAAGCCCACAAAGATCAGCGACCGCGCGCCGCGCCGCTTCAGGCGCTTGTACTTCGCCGAGATCTGCTCGCGTCTAAGCTGCATCGCAATCAACGCGAAGCTGACATCGGCCACCTCGTCAGCTGCGACCGGCCCGCCGGCCAGCACCAGCCGAAGCCGCTCCGGCGGAGTATTGACGCCGACCTGTGCGAAGCGCCTGCTCAGTCGCCGCGCCTGCCTGCGACCAAGTACTTGATTTCGCATCTGAAACCGATGCGATAGCTGCCCACGTTCGTTCCCCCACGGGTTTGACGGGGTCATCACACGCCGGAGTCTAGTTCGCCGGTGTCCAATCGTTCGGCGGTTACGGCCGATTGCCTGGCAGAAGTTTGGCCGGTCAACCACGGCCGTTCTTCAGCTAACCCAGACGATACTGTCGCAGTGGTCAGGGGTCAGGCATGATGTTGATTCGGGTCAGTTAGTGAAGAGGCGGACATGGCGGTGACGGACGGGCGCTCTACCCGCGAAGCGAAGCGCTTGCAGACGAGGGAGCGACTGCTGGGCGCCGCCATTGCAGAGTTCAAGCGGTCGGGGATGACTGAAGCCGACGTCAGCGCGATCGTCGACGCCGCCGGCGTTGCGCACGGCACGTTCTTCTTCCACTTTCCCACCAAGCAGCACGTCCTGTTGGAGCTGGAGCGGCGTGAAGAGGAGCGGATCGCCAAACAGTTAGGGCAATTTTTGGCCTCCCGCCACGATCTGCGCGCAGCACTGGACGAGGCCGCGCGTTTGGTGATGGGTCTCGAGCGCCGGCTCGGCGACATGTTGTTCAAAGACTTTCTCGCACTGCATTTTTCGCAGACCCGGCCGCCGGCTGAAGGCGTACAAGACCATCCCGTGGTGATCCGGCTCGCTCAAGAGATTGACCAAGCGCGCGAGCACGGTAAGACCGATCCTGAGGTCAACGCAATGAATAGCGCGGTGTTCTTTCTGTTAGGCCTATATGCGTTGTTGATCACCACGAACGACTGGCCGACACGCAACGCGCTGCTCGACGATTATGTGACGAGAACCGTGCGCAGCATGCAGCCTTCTCGACCGAAGTAACCAGCCAAAACGACCGCGTCCCCGCCAGCCCCCTAGGCCGGTCAGGGTGGACGGCCCCACCGCGAGTTATTGACAATGTCAATGACTCAAGTCAGTGTAGAACCGTACACCGGCCTGGCGGGTCGGGCTGCGCATGAGTCCGGCAACGCCGGAGCGTCCATGCCGTAGGGAGAAGCGGTGAATCTGCCGAAGGTCACGGGTCTCACAGTGGGATCGACCACTACTGTGCGCCGCGACCGGTCGTACGACGAGCACATCGAGGAATCGCGACTCGCGCAACGTCAAGCCGACAAGTGGCTGATTGTCGGCAGCATCCTGATCGGAACGGCGGCCTTGGGGATCTTCGGTCTGCCGCTGTTCTTGCGTGGAGTGTGGTTACTCCGCAAGGCCCAGCGCGAGGGCCTGTCGGTGCGGCCCATGCTCGTCACCTTGATCGGCTATCTGGTCATCATCGACGCCGCGATCAACTCCTTCGGCTGGGCTCTGGATCTGGGTGGCAACCACACCCTGCTGGCCCGGGTGCTGTTGACCGGGTGGGGAAACATGTTCGATGCCGGCTACTTCTGGCATTTCAATGAGTTGTGGGTCGGCGGCGCAGCGGGGCCCGGTGAAAAGGCTTGGGA
>NZ_JBATXN010000609.1:0-4923 GCF_049673265.1 Mycobacterium sp.
CCGGTAGCCAACAGGTCGAGACTTCAAACATCCGCTGCCCCAACGCAATACGGGCGCAACCCAAAAATTGACTGGAATATCGCTGCCTGCCAATTAGAGCATTAACCGCTCGAATTCACCAAAATTATCTCAGGCAATATTGAACAACGTTTATTGCTATTTTAAATTTTAACGCTCGAGAATTTATCAAATAATTGCCAGAAACCGTTCGCAGAATGACTCTGGACTCGCGAAAACCCGCGTCGGCTCGCTAGCGCCCGGCTCGCAGCAATGTGCGCATGTCGGCCGCGGAGTTGACGTTGGCCAGTGACCGGGACTCGGGGATCACGATTCGCTGCGCATCCACCCGATCGACCAACGAACGCATGTTCCGCTCGCCGGCCGCAATCAGCGCATCGACCTGGGCGGCCAGCTCGGTCCGGTACACCGCAGCCAGATAATGATCGCGGCCATCCCATGGCAACACCACGTCGGCGTCGAGTTCGATGGCGCGCTCTTCGAGCAGGTCGATCAAATCAGCGCTCAGCAACGGCATGTCGGTGGCACAAAGGAAAGCTCGCTTCGCGCCCGCCGCTGCCGCGGCGCGCAATCCGCGACCGGTGGCAAGCAGCGGACCGAGCCCGCGGACATCGTCGCGCACGACGTGGGCCGACAATTCCGGCAGGCGTTGGCCCGGCGCCGCGACGACGAAAACCGGCTGACACCGCTCTCGGACAACGCTGACCACCCGCTCGACCATCGTGATCGGCGCTTCGGAGCCATCCTGGGAGCCAAGAAGTTCGGCGGGAACCGCCATGGTGGCCTTGTCCCGGCCCATTCGTAACGACGCTCCCCCAGCCAGCACCACACCGGCCAACGAAGCCGGCTTAGCCGTGGGAGTCACGTCAGTTCACGGTCCAGGTGTCGCGCCCGTGCAAAAGCGATTGCAACGCGGCACGGTCGGCCGGCTTTGACTCCTGCGCGGCGTGGACCTGTGCCCGGGCCGCGTCGTCGTACGTTGGCTGACTGACCTGGCGGAAGATGCCCATCACGGTGTGCTCGAGGTTCTGTTCGGATAGCCGCGAGAGCGCGAACGCGTAGGCCGAATCGGCGGCATGCGCATCGTGCACGATGATCTCGTCGACGCTTATGTCGGCGGTCTTGGCCACCTCGAGTCCATACCCCGATCGCACGACGCAGTATTCGCCGTTGGCGCCAAAGATGATCGGTTCACCGTGGCGGACGTTGATCACCCGTTCCTCGGCGCCCTCTTTGCGCAGGGCGTCGAAAGACCCGTCGTTGAAAATCGGGCAGTCCTGCAAGATCTCGACTATGGCGGACCCGCGATGCTGGGCTGCGGCACGCAAAACCTCAGACAGTCCGTTGCGGTCGGAGTCCAGCGCCCGCCCGACGAACGTCGCCTCGGCGCCAAGCGCCAGCGACACCGGGTTGAACGGTTGGTCAAGCGATCCCATCGGCGTCGACTTGGTGATCTTGCCGACCTCGGACGTCGGCGAGTACTGCCCCTTGGTCAGACCGTAGATCCGGTTGTTGAAAAGCAGGATGGTGATGTTGACGTTGCGGCGCAACGCGTGGATCAGATGGTTGCCACCGATCGACAGCGCGTCCCCGTCTCCGGTGACGACCCACACTGAGAGGTCCTCACGCGCCAGCGCCAGACCTGTCGCGATCGCCGGGGCGCGGCCGTGGATCGAGTGCAGGCCATAGGTTTCCAGGTAATACGGGAAACGGCTCGAGCATCCGATGCCGCTGACGAAGACGATGTTTTCGCGGCGCAGCCCCAGCTCGGGCAGAAAGTTGCGGATTGTGTTGAGGATGACGTAGTCGCCACAACCGGGGCACCAGCGGACCTCCTGGTCACTGGTGAAGTCCTTGGCCTTCTGCGGCTGGTCGGTCGTCGGCACACCGTAGTTTTTGGTGAGCACGTCCGGCAGCCCGAGATCCACACCGATCACGTCAGTCATTAGCTTTCCGCTCCCGCTCCTACCGTGGCCGCAGCCAATCTCGCGACCATCGTCTTGTCTTGCTCGATTTCGGCCAGTGTCCCGCCCAGCGCGGCGCGGATCACGCGCCCCACCTCGTCGGCCAGGAACGACACGCCTTGCACCTTGCTCACCGATTGCACGTCGACCAGGTACTTGCCACGAAGTAGCAGCGCCAGTTGACCCAGGTTCATCTCCGGCGCAACCACCTGCGGGTAACGCCGCAGGACCTCGCCCAGGTTGGCTGGGAATGGTCGAAGATACCGCAGATGGGCATGCGCGACCTTGATGCCGTTGCGCCGCGCACGCCGGCAAGCTTCGCCGATCGGACCGTAGGAACTGCCCCACCCGATCAGCAGTAGTTCGGCATCGCCGGTCGGATCATCGACTTCCAGATCGGGAACAGATATCCCGTCGATCTTGGCTTGGCGCAACCGCACCATCAGGTCGTGATTGGCCGGGTCGTAGGAGATGTCACCCGAACCGTTGGCGGCTTCCAAGCCCCCGATGCGATGTTCAAGGCCGGGAGTACCCGGCACGGCGAATTGGCGGGCCAGGGTTTCCGGGTCGCGAGCATAGGGCTGGAACGGCTGGTCTGGGTCGGCGAAAACGTGCGTAATGGAAGGCAGCTCGCTGACATCCGGGATTCGCCACGGCTCCGAGCCGTTGGCAATTGCGCCGTCCGACAGCAGGATTACCGGGGTGTGGTACGACACCGCGATGCGTACCGCCTCCAAAGCGGTCTCGAAGCAGTCCGACGGCGACCGCGGCGCCAGCACCGCCACCGGCGATTCGCCGTTGCGGCCGTAGAGCGCCTGAAGCAGGTCGGCCTGCTCGGTCTTGGTCGGAAGGCCGGTCGACGGTCCGCCTCGTTGCACGTCGATGACAAGCAACGGCAGCTCGGTCATCACGGCCAGCCCAAGTGCTTCGGACTTCAGCGACAGGCCGGGACCCGACGTGCTGGTGACCCCGAGCACGCCGCCATAAGAAGCGCCCAGCGCAGCGCAGATCCCGCCGATCTCGTCTTCCGCCTGGAAGGTCAGCACGTTGAAGTTCTTGTGCTTGGAGAGCTCGTGCAGAATGTCCGACGCCGGCGTGATCGGATAGCTGCCGAGGACGACCTGAATGTCGGCCAGCTGACCGGCGGCCACGATGCCGTAAGCCAGCGCCGTGTTGCCGGAAATCTGTCGGTACTCGCCCGCGGGCAACTTGGCCGGCGACACCTCGTAGGTGACAGCGAAGGCCTCGGTGGTTTCTCCGTAGTTCCACCCCGCCTTCAGGGCCAGCACGTTGGCCTCGGCGACGTCTGGCTTGCGGGCGAACTTCTCCCTGATGAATTGCTCGCTGGTTTCGATCGGCCGCCCGTACATCCAGGACAGCAGGCCGAGGGCGAACATGTTCTTGGCACGTTGGCCGTCTTTCTTCGACGCGCCGATGACCTCGACGGCACCCAGCGTCAGCGTGGTCATGGGGACGGCCTCGACCTTGTAGTCGGACAGTTCCCCGGTTTCCAGCGGGTTGTCCTGGTAGCCGACTTTGGCCAGGTTGCGCTTGCTGAACTCGTCGGAGTTGGCGATCACCAGCCCGCCAATGGGCAGATCGGCGATGTTGGCTTTCAGCGCCGCCGGGTTCATTGCGACCAACACGTCCGGCCGGTCACCGGCGGTGAGGATGTCGTAGTCAGCGATTTGGATCTGGAACGACGAAACGCCCGGCAGCGTGCCCTGCGGCGCCCGGATCTCGGCCGGATAGTTCGGTTGGGTCGCCAGGTCATTACCGAAAAGCGCTGCCTCGGAAGTGAACCGATCGCCGGTGAGCTGCATGCCATCGCCGGAGTCTCCGGCGAACCGGATGACGATTTGTTCTAGTTTCTCCCGCTTTTGCGGTTCGGGCAGCGCGGCATTGGCTCGGTGTGAATCTGGGTGAGATTCTGACCTGGCTCCGTTGTCGTTCGGACCCACGTCCCCGCCTTCCATCGCTGTCCACCGCACGGGCACATTGCTGGTACCGGTGCGTACCGCCTTCGGTGATCCCCCGGCTGGGTTTTATGTCACTGGCAGTACCGATTATTGCACTGTTCTTAGGGATTCAGTTACGCCGATGCACACCTTCACGTTACCGCGACTTGACCAAAATACGAGGTCAGACACAAGGGTTCGGCAAAACTTGCGTCAAAGTGTGGTGTTCGTCACTTTTGCTGGCACACGAAGTCTAAGAATCGAAGCTACGCGCCGGTAACATTTGCTAGCGGCTTGTCTCACCCTCGCCTCCCCCATTTGGGGGAGGCGTTGCCGACCGGATTTTGCGGGCCCGTCGCGGCATTAGGCCCGGTTTCGGGCATAGCAACCACATAGAGCGCTAAGCCCACAGCGGCAAGCGCGCCCAGCGAGCTGAAAGCCACGTCGTAGCTGGCGACCACCACAATCCACCCGGCGAGGATGTTCGAAAGCGCCGCGCCGATGCCCCACGCCGTGGTCAGAGCAGCCAGGCTGACGTTGAACCGGCCGGTCCCGTGCGTCAGATCCTGCACGACGAGAGGGAACAGCGCGCCGAAAATCCCGGCCCCGACGCCGTCGAGGATCTGCACGCCGACTAGCCAGTACGAATTGTCGGAAAGCGTGTAAAGAAAGCCGCGAGCCATCAGGACGGCGAAGCCGACCAGAAAGATCGGCTTTCGCCCCCAGCTGTCGGCCTTGGCCCCGGCGACGTAGGCCACCGGAACCATCACAACCTGGGCGGCGACAATGCAAGTGGCCATCAACGCGGTGCCGACGTCGGTGTTCTGCAACGCCAGCTCCTGTCCGACCAGCGGCAGCATCGCGGCGTTGGCGAGGTGAAAGGTGACCATGGCCGCCGCGAAGATCAGCAATCTGCGGTTGTGCAGCAATACGGCGAACCCGGACGGTTGCGGGTGGGCCTCTCCGGGCGCATGGTCCATCCC
>NZ_JBATXN010000610.1:0-1795 GCF_049673265.1 Mycobacterium sp.
CAATAGTGCTGATCATCTGCCTGGCGAATCTGCGGGGCGTACGGCAGTCCGGTCGGGCGTTTGCGATTACCACGTATTCATTCGTCGCCATGATCACCCTGACAATCGTCACGGGCTTCATCCGCGAGATGCTGTGGGGCTTGCCCAGATACGTCCCCGATGCTGCGGGAGCTGTGCGCGCCGGCAATGGCGGTGGGCTGGTGATGGGCGCGACGATTCTGGTGCTGTTACGCGCATTCGCCAATGGTGGTTCATCATTGACCGGCGTAGAGGCGATCTCCAACACGACCAACGTCTTTCGTGAGCCGCAAGGCGTCAACGCTCGTCGAGTCCTCACCGCCATGGCCGTCATTCTCGGTTTCTTGCTGATCGGTGTCTCCTGGCTGGCGCACGTCACCCACACAACGCCATACAAGGACGAGTATCCGTCCATGCTGTCCGAGATAGCCCGGACAGTATTCGGCGCAAGCGTCGTCGGAAACGTGTTGTATTTTCTGGTGCAAGCGTCCAGCGCCGCGATCCTGTTCACCGGCGCCAACACCGGCTTCAACGGATTTCCCGCATTGGCCAGTTTCGTTGCCGAGGACCGTTTCCTACCCCGACCGCTGACCAAACGCGGCCATCGCCTGGTGTTCTCCAACGGAATCCTGCTGTTGGCGGGGCTCGCTGTGGCGCTGCTACTGGTTACCGAAGGATCGGTTAAGAAGCTGATCCCGTTGTTCGCGATCGGAGTGTTCGCCGGATTCTCGATGGCCGGCTACGGGATGACCAGACACCACTTCAGGCACCGCGAGCGCGGCTGGCGATATAAGGCCGCCATCAATCTGTGCACCGGCATCCTGTCGACCATCGTGGTCGGGATTTTCTTGACAGCCAAGTTCAAAGATGGCGCCTACCTCTTTGTCATTGTCTTCCCGATACTGGTGTACACCCTGATGCGGCTCAATCGGCAGTACCGTGCCGAGGCTTCCGTCTTGGAGATGTCGCGCACCGAGCGTCCAGAATTCGCGAAGCATGCGCGGCTCCGGGTGATCGTATTCGTCGACTGTATCGACCTAGCCGAAATCGAAGCGCTGCGCTACGGAAAAGGGTTGCACGCCGACGACCTGCTCGCCGTCCATTTCGTCGTCGACGCCGACCATGCCGCGCGGCTGCAGGAAAGCTGGGAAGAATTCGATGACAACACCCGGTTTCTCCTGGTCGACTGCCCCAACCGGATGCTGAGCCGGGCCGCTCAAGAGTTCGTGATGCAAGTGATGCATGAGAACCCGGGAAGCAAGGTCACGGTATTGCTGCCGCGGCGCACCTTCTCACCACTGCTGGGCCGGCTGTTGCACGATCGGACGGCGGACAAGATGGCTCGGGCCGTCAGCCGCATACCAGGTGCGACCGCAATCATCGTTCCCTACGACATCGGATCCCGGATATCCCGCCCTGCGCCCTACCCGGTCGAACAGTCCAGCCCGCCGGAAGTCGAAAGGCTGGAGACGGAGATCCTGCGCGTCGACGCCGACTGACGCTGCCCGCGGACCCCGGCGGACCCGGATTCGCGATCATCGACCGACAACCGAGCGTGCCCTTTACACTTCTGGCGAACCAGAGGATGGGATGGGACTGAGGTCGTGACGGCGTCGGACGGCGAGCAAGAAATACGGCTGTCTTTCTCGGAAGTCTGCAAGCGGATTTTTCTCGGGAAACCGCTGATTACCGAGGAATTGTCGACCGAGCATCTGTCGAATCCTGTTGCTTTGGGCGCGCTTTCCCCGGATGCGATTTCGTCGACGGCGTACGGTCC
>NZ_JBATXN010000611.1:0-5560 GCF_049673265.1 Mycobacterium sp.
GGTGCTTTCACCGCCGGCGAAGCATCGAAGTCCTCGACAAGCACGCGTGCCCCGGCGGGCAGCGCCGAGCGCACCACGGCCATGAAGCCTTCCGGTCCGCACACGTAGCATTCGGCGGCCGTGTCGCTGCCGACGAAATTGGTGACGGCCTCGGGGTCCAACAGGCCCTGTTCGTCATCGATATGGCGGTCCAGCGACAGCCGCCCCCGATAACGCTCCACGAGCTCGTCCCAGACCGCCTCGAAGATCACCGATGCCCGGTCGCGGTCGGCGCACAGTATCCGCACCGTGCGGTCGGTAGTCGCCAGCGCGCTTTTGGCCAGCGACAGGATCGGTGTGACGCCGCTGCCGCCCGCGAATGCCAGCAATGGCACCGAAGTCGGACTCAAGACGAAGGTGCCCGCGGCGCGGGTCATGGTCAGCTCGTCGCCCTCGACCACGTTGTCGACCATCCAGTTGGAGACCCTGCCGCCGGCCACCCGCTTGACCGTGGTCATCAGCTCACCGTCGGTCTCCGGCGCGCTCGACATCGAATACGAGCGATACAGCTCCTCGCCGTCGACGGTCACCCGGAACGTGCAGTACTGCCCGGCCCGGTAGGCGAACGGCTGCTCATGCGGGGCAAGCACAAAGGTGCGCGTGTCGGCCGTCTCCTTGATGATCCGCCTCACCGTGGCCTGCTGGAACACGTGGCGTTCCGCCATGCCTGCACCTTCCACACTTTGCGTTCTTCACTTCAGAGAATACTATTCTCTCAAAACGATAGGATGTTCTCAATGTCTGCGACGGCGCTCGTGTTCGAGGAGCGGCAGTACACGCTGCCGCAGCTCGACGCGCTGGCCGACGGCCTGGCAGCGAGTTTGCGCGGACGTGGTGTGACGTCCGGGCAGCGGGTGGCGTTGATGGCGTCCAACCGGCCCGAGTTCGTCGTCGCGCTGCACGCGATCTGGCGGCTGGCCGCGACCGTCGTGCTGATCAGCCCTGCCTGGAAGCGCGCCGAAGTCGAGCACGCGCTGGCATTGACGAACCCGTCGCACGCCGTCGGTGACCACCCGGTGCTGGCGGATCTGATGCCGATGCTGCATCTCGACGAGCCGATCTCGACCGGCGAACCGCTGTTCGGGTCGCCGCTGCCGGATGCCGATGCTGTGTTGGCGTTCAGCTCGGGCACCACCGGCCTGCCCAAGGCCGTTCGGCACACCCACGCCTCGTTGCACGCGGCCGTTCGGCACTGGCGCGACGCGCTGGATTTGACCTCGCGGGACCGAATCCAGATCACCACCCCGCCGTCGCACATCCTCGGCTTGCTCAACATTGTGACGGCACTGCAGACCGGCGTGTGGATGCGGATGCATCGCCGATTCGACATCGACCGAATCCTGCAGCACATCGAAGCCGATCGGATCACCGTCGAAATGGCCGTCGCCCCAATCGCGTTGGCCATCGCCTCGCATCCGCGACTCGAGTCCTACGACCTTTCGTCGTTGCGGTTCATCATGTGGGGCGCGACCCCGGTCAGCGAAAGTGTCGCCCAAACCGTCACCCGACGCACCGGCGTCGGGTGGGTTCCGGCGTACGGCACCACCGAGCTGCCGGTCATCGCCTGCAATCCGCTCGACGGCGCCCGGCTCGACTCGGTTGGCCGGCCGGTGCCCGGTGTGGCGGTGCGGGTTGCGTCGCTACAGACCGGCGGCCCAGTCGGTCCGGGCGAGGTCGGCGAGATCCAGGCCCGGTCGGAGTCATTGATGGCCGGCTACTTACCCCGCGAAGCGACGCGAGATGCATTGTGCGACGGCTGGTATCGCACCGGCGACGTCGGGTATCTCGACACCGGCGGCTGGCTGCGGATCACCGACCGGTCCAAGGACATGATCAAGGTCCGCGGTTTTCAGGTTGCGCCCGCCGAGATCGAGGCCGTGCTGCACGCTCATCCCGCCGTCGAAGACTGCGCGGTATTCGGCATCCCCGACGGCGCCGACGGCGAGTCGGTGGTAGCCGCCGTCGCGACGCGGGAACCGGTCGACGCCGCCGAACTCACCGCGCGGGTGGGGGAGAGGCTAGCGTCGTACAAACGTTTGAGCCGTGTGGTTTTCGTGCCCGAAATACCTCGGCTGCCCTCCGGAAAGGTGCTACGCCGCGTGCTAAAGGAGCAGTATGGATGTACGTCTGACCGCTGAACAACAACAACTGCGCGACGCCGCGGCCAAGCTGGCCGACGACCTCGGCCCGGGGTCGGTACAAGATCTCGCCGACGACGAGCGAATTGCCCGGCTGGACAAGCAAATCGAGATGACAGGCTGGCGATCGCTGCGCTCCGACGGGGCCTCCGGAGTAGAAGTGGCGATCGTCGCCGACGAATTCGGCCGTGGCTTGGTCGACGCGCCATTCCTCGGACCGGTGCTAGTCGACGACCTGGCCCGACACATCGGCCACGACGGCTCGGGAGCGACCATCGCTGTGGATGGTCACGGTATCGACGCAAGGGGCTATCAGCGCGCGTTGACATTGGAAGCGACGACTGTGCTCGCCGCCGATTTGGGCGCAGTCGGCGAGGCCGTAGATCTGACCAGAGCTGCGGCCGACGTCATCGGAACAGCCAGCGCCGTAGGCGAACTAGACTCCGACGCTGCCGCGCGGTGGCTAGCGCTCGCCTTGGCCACGACGTGCGCCGACCTGGTTGGAACTGCTCGAGGTGCGCACACCCTGGCATGTGATTACGCGAAAATCCGTGAGCAGTACGGTAATTCTATCGGCTCTAATCAGGCCATCGCGCACCTGCTCGCGGAAAGCCTTGCCCTGATCGAGGGTTCGGTCAGTGTGCTGCGACATGCGGCCTGGGCTGTTGACGAGTTGGCGCCTGCCGAGGCGATACGGGCCGCTCGGGTCGCAAAGATCTACTGCGCGCGCGCCGCGCGAACGGTGTGCGAGACCGCAATCCAGGTGCACGGCGGCATCGGCAATACCTGGGAATGCCTGGCGCACGTCTATTTGCGGCGTGCGCTGACATCAACCGAACTGTGGCCCGTCAAGCTGGAGGAGATCGACGTTGGACTTCCGTGATTCGGCCGAGGAAGCCGCATTCCGCGATCGGTTACGGTCGTGGCTTGCGGTGCACGCCAAGGAGTTCCCCAGCTCGGGTGACGAGTACTGGGCGCGGCAGGGTGAATGGCATCGGGCGCTGTATGAGGGCGGCTTCTTCGGGCTGTCCTGGCCGCGTGAGTACGGCGGGCAGGAGCTGCCTCCGGTGTACGACGTCATTCTCGACGAAGAGCTGGCGCGGGCGGGTGCTCCACCGAGGCCCAGCCTCGGCTACCTGGTCTCCGGCCTGACCCGACATGGCAGCAAGGAGCTGTGCAGCCGGTTTTTGCCCGGCATGATCAACGGCTCCGAACGATGGTGCCAGGGCTTTTCCGAGCCCGGCTCCGGCTCGGATCTCGCATCGCTGACCACCACCGCCACCCGTGACGGCGACAACTACGTCATCCAGGGCCACAAGATTTGGACCAGCTACTCCGATGTCGCCGACTGGTGTCTGCTATTGGCCCGCACCGATCCGGACGCCAAACGTCACCGCGGCATTTCGGCGTTTATCATCTCGATGAAACAACCTGGCGTGCAACAGCGTCCGCTGCGGATGATCAACGGTGTCACCACCGAATTCGGTCAGGTGTTCTTCGACGGCGCGACGGTGCCGGCCGCGCACATGGTGGGCGCCCCGGGTGAGGGCTGGCCGCTGGCGATGACGGTGGTCGGCCACGAACGCGAACCGTCCACCCTGGGCTACGCGGCGCGCTACGGCAAGCTCGTTCGTGAACTGGCCGCGCGCACCGACGGCCCGGCTTCCCCCGAATTAGCTTGGGCTGCAGTGCAGACCGAAATGCTGACTCATCACGTGCGGCGGCGATTGTCCGAGCAGCTCGACGGTGTGACGCACACGTCGGACGGATCGCTGGACAAGCTGCTGATGACCTGGGTCGAGCAGTCGGTCGGCCACGCCGCGCTGGCCGTCGCCGGTATCGACGATCCCGGTCTGCTGTCGGCTTACCTCTACAGCCGTGCCCAAAGCGTGATGGGCGGAACATCGCAAATCCAGAAGAACATCATCGCCGCACGAATCTTGGGATTGTAGGAGTGATCGCGAACGCCGGCGAAGCCCGGGTGAAGCGGGTCACGACCATCGAAGGAGCCTGACGTGTACGACATGCCGACCGAAATCGACGTCCAGGCCGACGGGCCGCTGCGGATCATCACGTTGAACCGCCCCGATTCGCTTAACTCGGTCAACGATGACCTGCACCACGGACTGGCCAAGCTGTGGCAACGGATGAGCGATGACCGCACTGCCCGCGCCGCAGTGATAACCGGTGCGGGACGGGCCTTTTCGGCAGGTGGTGATTTCGCGTATCTCAAGGAGTTGGCGGCCGACGCCGACCTGCGGGCCAAGACCATCGCCGACGGGCGCGAGATCGTGCTCGGGATGGCACGCTGCCGAGTGCCGGTGGTGGCGGCGGTCAACGGTCCGGCCGTCGGCCTGGGCTGCAGCCTGGTTGCACTGAGCGACATCGTCTACATCGCCGAAGACGCCTATCTTGCCGACCCGCATGTGCAGGTGGGGTTGGTGGCCGCAGACGGCGGACCGCTGACCTGGCCGCTGCACATCAGCCTGCTGTTGGCCAAGGAGTACGCGCTGACCGGCACGCGCATCTCCGCCAAGCGGGCGGTCGAACTGGGCCTGGCCAACCATGTGGTCGCCGATCCGGTCGCCGAGGCAACCAAGGCCGCGAAGAAGATCCTCGAACTGCCGCAGCAAGCCGTCGAGAGCACCAAACGCGTCCTCAACGTGCATCTCGAGCGCGCGGTGTTGGCCACGCTGGACTACGCCCTGTCAGCGGAGAACCAGTCCTTCCAAACCGAGGACTTCCGCTCGATCGTGACCAAGCTGGCCGCCGGCAAGAACTGACTAGGCGCGCCCAGAGGGCGGACAGCCGCACTCTGGGCTACGAAAGTGCGGCCAGCCGCACCCTCGGGCCTACGGCTACTTCGGCGGGAAGCGCAGCGCCCCATCCAGTCGGATGACTTCGCCGTTGAGGTAATCGTTTTCGACGATGCTTTGCACGAAGGCGCCGTACTCGGCGGATCGGCCCATCCGCTTGGGGAAGGGAATCTGCGGACCCCAGTACGCCTCCAGCTGGTCACCCGCTTGGCCGTAGGCCGGCGTCAAGAACGTGCCGGGGGCGATGGTGACCACCCGGATCCCAAGCGGCGACAGGTCGCGGGCGGCGACCAAGGTCATGCCGACGACGCCACCCTTGGCCGCCGCGTAGGGCAGCTGACCGATCTGGCCTTCGTAGGCGGCGATCGATGCGGTGTTGATGATGACCCCGCGGGCGCCCTCGTCGACCGGATCTTGCCGCGCCATGGCCGCGGCGGCCAGCCGAAGCACGTTGAACACACCGGTCAGGTAGACGTCGATCGTCGTCTTGAAGCCGTCCAGGTCCAGCGGTGCGCCGTCCTTGCCGACCAGCCGGCCTCCGCTGGCCGGGCCGCCATGCGCATCCAC
>NZ_JBATXN010000612.1:0-8396 GCF_049673265.1 Mycobacterium sp.
AGGTCGGGTACGGGTCGGTGTTGATGCCGACGTCGTAGGGGTCGTAGTAAACGTCCGTGTCGTTGGCGAGAGTCATCGATGCTTCCTTACTTCAGGCAACTGCCGGCGTCGATCGGCAGTGCCACCCCGGTGATGTAACGCGCTTCGTCGGAGGCCAAGAACAACACTGCATTGCTGATGTCTTCTGCCGTCACCCAGGGGATCGGTAGGTAGTGGAAGCTTTGGCACACCGGCGCAAGGTCATCCGGGCCGGGGTTCTCCAGTTCGGGCCGGAATGCGCGATAGGTGGCCTCGTTCATCAGCAACGGTGTATTGACGTGAGTTGGAAGGACGGCGTTGACCCTGATCATGCGCTGGCCCAGTTCGACTGCGAACGAACGCATCAGGCCGATCACGCCGTGCTTGGCCGCAACATAGTGGCCCGTGTGCGGGTAGGCCTTATTTCCGGCGACCGACGACGTCAGGATGATCGAACCGCCGCGACCGCCGGACAGAATGTGCGGGACGCCGGCCTTCACCGTCTTCCACACACCGCTGAGGTTGACGTCGATCATCTCCTGCCACAACGTCTCGTCGGTCTTGTGCAGCTTTCCCGCCGTCGTACCGATTCCGGCGTTGGCGATGATGACATCCAGCCGGCCCAGTTGTTCGACCCCGCTGTCGACGGCGGCACGCAGCGCGTCGTAATCGCGGACGTCCACTTCGGCCGTCACGATGCGGCCGCCGGCATTCTTGACCATGCCGGCCGTCTCGTCGAGATCTTCCGGCGTGGCACCGTCTGCAGGCGAAGCCTCGAACTTCTTGCAGATATCGACGGCGATGATGTCTGCGCCCTCTTGCGCCAATCGGACGGCGTGACTTCTGCCCTGCCCGCGTGCAGCGCCGGTCACGAATGCGACCTTGCCGTCCATCCGGCCCGCCATGCCAACCTCGATTCCTGATTCCAAGGATTTGGGCGATCGCCCAAATTCATCACGCACGCCATGTTTAGCGCACGGTGCTGAGGGAGTCAAGAGCCTGCGGAGGCCGGCGAATCCTAATACTTAGACGGGCTCGGCGTCCTATGCTCGATGGATGAACATCATCCGCACGAAGAAATTGCGGGCTTCGGCGATCCTCGCGGCCGCTGTTACCGCGCTGGCGACGATGCTGCTTGTGGAGGCTGGCCGCGCTCAGGCCGTAACCAACCCGGCCTACTTCGCGAATCCGGATGGCAGCCTTGAGGTTATCTACGGCGGCGGCGGGATGGCGATCTACGCGACCATTGTCGATGCGCACAATCCGATGGGGGCAACGGAGGTCTGCCACTACCACTCGGTGGGTGTAATGAATACGCCTGCGCTTCCCTACGACTGGGACACCACGGTGAATGGGCCCAGCCCGTCGGCCCCGGTGACCATCATCTTCCAGCAGCTCGGCGGCACCTACAGCGTCAACGTGACCTGTAATGGAACCGGCAACTCGGCCTCCTACTCCCCTGTCGTCTACTGATTTGCCACACCGCGCCGAACACGGCAGTAAGGTGCTGTCCGTGAGCGCAGAGTCGTTAGCCAAGGGTCGCGGGCGCTGGCTGGCGTTCGCGGCCACGCTGGCTGTCTCCGCCGCCATGCTCTACGCCCAACACAGCGAGCCTCGGTGCTGTGTGAAGAACCCGCCGGCGGCGTCGGCGAAACTGGCCGCAGCGCCGACCAGTCCCAGCCCCGCCCCGGCAAGCCCCACGCCTGCGCCGGCCGACGGGCCGCACATCGCCACTGCCGCGGAGATCCACTCGTTAACGGCGGACGCGCCGGTTGCTGCCCAGCAATTCCAGTTCGTGTTACCTGCCGGAATCGCGCCGGAGAACGGGTTGCAGGTCAAGACCGTCTGGGCTGCCCGTGCGATCAGCGTGTTGTTCCCGCAGATCACCACCATCGGTGGGTACCGGCAGGATCCCTTGCGGTGGCATCCCAACGGATTGGCCATCGACGTGATGATCCCGAACTTCCACTCACCCGAAGGCATCGAGCTCGGCAACCAGATCGCCGGATACGCCTTGGCAAATGCCAAACGATGGGGCGTACTCCACGTGATCTGGAGGCAGAAGTTCTACCCCGGCATCGGCGCGCCGAGCTGGACGGCGGACTACGGCAACGAAACCGCCAACCACTACGACCACGTGCACATCGCCACCGACGGCGGCGGCTACCCGACCGGGCACGAAACGTACTACATCGGGTCGATGACCCCTACGCCCCCGGCCTGACTGATTCTGACGAACGGTGCTCAACCGCGCCCCTCGCCGACGATCAGTAAGCCGACCCCCTTAAATAATGAACATGCTCCCCTATCCAGCGCCGCCACCGAGCGCGCGTCGTCAGGTTGCCCGTTACACGTTGGCATTTCTCACCGTGGTCGCCGCTGCCGCGCTGGTGATCCTGCTGATATCCCCAGACAAGCCAGCCGGATCGGCCGTCGACCGGCAGGGGGGCACCCGGGTCACCTTGACCGCGCATAACTTCGACGGCTCGCCGCCGACACCCGATGCGCTATCCGAGGCCCAACACGTCATCGGCTCCCGTGTGGCCGGTCTGGGCTTCGCCCACCCGCACATCGATGCCGTCGGTGACGCGCTAACCGTCACCGTGCCCGGTAACCACCCTGAACAGATTCGCAATCTCGGCCAGACAGGACAGTTTCACATCCGGCCGGTGGTCGCCGCGCTGCCGACACCTCCCGGCGCACCATCAGGGGCGCGGACCCAGCCACAGACCCCGGAAGACCGCAGCCGGCGCATCGCCGACGAGAAAAAATTCCGACAGAGCACGAACCGGGGCGTACAGCTGCTCGGCCTGCAATTCCAGGCCACCCGCTGCGGCAAGCCAGATGTCTTGGCCGACAACGACGATCCCGGCTTGCCGCTGGTCACCTGCTCGACCGACCATAAAGTCGCGTATGTTCTCGCGCCGTCAATCATCAGCGGCAACCAGATCCAAGACGCCAGCTCCAGCTTCAATCAACAGAGCGGCAAATATGTGGTCAACGTGCAGTTCAGCAGCGCGGCAACACGAACCTGGGCTGAATTCACCGCCGGGCATATCGGCACCCAGACAGCATTCACCATGGACTCACAAGTGATCAGCGCGCCGCAAATCCGGGAGGCGATACCCGGCGGCAAGACCGCAATCGGCAGCGGGCAAACACCCTTCACTGCTGACAGTGCACGCGTGCTGGCCAACACTCTGAAATACGGCTCGCTCCCACTGTCTTTCGAGACATCGGAGCCCGAAATCATTGCGCCCAAATCTGTTTCGGCCGCGCGAGAGCAATCGCGGTTCGCAAGGTGGCCGGTTATCGCGACATCAGGCCTTCTTGCGGCTCTGCTGTGCTTGCAGGCCTACCTTTATCGGGCGAGAATCCGAACGTTGCTGTTTCCGTGACGGCGGCTGCGGACACCGTGACAGAAGGCCGGCACCGGCGCGGCTCGACGCTCAATGTTAATTTCCTCCAGTGATGTTCTCAGCTGCTGGTGCAGTCGCGCGGTGGATCGCCCCCTTACTCACGGTTGCCGCCATTGCCGGCCTGGCGCAGACCGGTCCCGCCCCAGCGCTGCGCTTAGTCGACGAAGCCAACCCGTTGGCCGGCATGCCCTTCTACGTCAACCCCACGTCGGCGGCTATGCGCGCGGCGCAGCATGCCGATCCGGCGAGCCCCGAGTTGAACGCCATCGCCAACACGCCGCAGGCGTACTGGATTGTTCCGGGCGCTTCCGCGGCCACGGTCGCCAAGTACACCGGCGATGCGGCTGCTGCCGGTGCCATCCCGGTTCTAGCGCTTTACGGAATCCCCCACCGCGACTGCGGCAGCTTCGCTGCGGGCGGCTTAGCGAACGCCGACGACTACCGCGCGTGGATCGATCTCATCGCATCCGGCGTGGGATCGTCGCGAGCGGCGGTCATCGTTGAACCCGATGCGCTCGCCATGGCCGACTGCCTCTCGGCCGACCAGCGCCAAGAACGCTACGACTTGATTCGCTACGCCGTCGACACGCTCTCGCGCAATCCGGCCACGGCCGTGTACGTCGATGGTGGTCACTTGCGCTGGCATAGCGCCGAGGACATGGCCGCCAGACTCAACAAGGTCGATATCGCTCATGCCCGGGGTTTCAGTCTCAACATTGCGAACTTCTTCACCACCAACGACGAAATCGGCTACGGCGAGGCGATATCCGGCCTCACCAACGGTTCGCACTACGTGATCGATACGTCGCGCAACGGCGTCGGACCGGCGCCCGACTCGGCACTCAACTGGTGCAATCCCGACGGCCGAGCACTGGGCACTCCGCCTACCGCGAGTACCGCGGGCGCGCACGCCGACGCCTACTTGTGGATCAAACGTCCCGGAGAATCCGACGGAACATGCAACAAAGGAAATCCGCCGGCCGGCACCTTCGTGAGTCAGTACGCCATCGATCTGGCCCACAACGCGATCCATTAGGACGCAATCGAAACGGCCCCCGGAGGAATCTGGCGGGTTCACGCGGTCGTCGCAGCACTCTCGATTTGAGAGGTTGCGGCGACCGTGTCGTTTTCAGAGGACTGTGTTCGATTTGGGGATCGGCTAGCAAACCTGGTTGATGCTGGTGTTCCGGTCAAAGAGGCGGCTGCATTTCTAGGGATTTCACCGGGGCGGTGTTATGCCATCCTGCGTGCGACGGGCCGCCCGGCGGGGCCGGCGCGGTCGGTGGCCCGCGATGTTGATGCTGTTCAGGTGGCTGCGGTGTCTACTGCAGCCGGCTCGGTCAATCAGGCCGCGAAGGCCTGCGGAGTGTCACACGGGCTGGCGCGGCGCCTGTTGGTCGCTCAAGGCCTGGTCCCATCGGTTCGTCAGCCCGTGGGCCTAGTAGCGGGGACAGGCGATCCTGCTGCTCGGCGGCGACAAGGCGGGTGACTGGAAAGGCTGTACGACAAGAACATTCCGATAGCAGAACGACGCTACGAGAACTGGCTCGCAACCGAGGAAGATGAATGACCATGGCGCGCAACTGGCGTGACATTCGTGCGGAGGCCATCGCGCAGGGGCGGCTGGACCCGGCGCGTGCCGTTGCGGCGCGCAAAGAGATGCACGACGCCGTCCAGGCCCACCAGCTCGCCGAGATCCGCAAAGCTCAAGGCCACGCCCGCCAGTCCGACGTCGCTGCCCTGATGGGGGTTTCGCAAGTGCGTGTGTCGAAGCTGGAGAGCGGGGACCTGTCGCATACCGAGCTCGGCACTTTACGGTCGTATGTCGCCGCCCTTGGTGGGCAGGTGCGGGTCGTCGCCGATTTCGGGGAAAGCAGCGTGGAGCTGACCGCTTGACGGAACCGGGCTGTGTTGCGGGCCCGCTGCAACTCGGCATAACGGGCATAGCTGACGCGCTCGCGCCACAAATACCCGAAATGGCAGCTTCACGTGGACGGCGCGAGTCGCCTGAACCGGACCGCGACCACAGAGCGTCCGCGACCGCCTTGTCCAACGCGCGAAGGATTGGTGCTGATTTTCACTGCAATCGTCGAAACGGTCCTCGCCGGCCGTTTCGGCTATGAACCTCTACGGCGTTGAACCTTTATGGCGTTCGCGATTCGATGATGCGGCAGACGGTGACAGCCTGTCCGCGGCGTTGATCGCTGCGGGCGGTCTGCAGCGCATTGGACAGGGTGGTGCGAAGGGCGCGTAGGTCGGCGATGGCGCGGTCGATGTCGCGAATGTGCTTGTCGAGCAGCGCGGTGACCTGCTCGCAGGGCGGGTTCCCGTGGCGATGTAGGTCGAGGATGTCTTTGATCTCTGACAGTGTCAGGCCGAGGGTCCGAGCCCGCAGAATGAACCGCAGGATCGCGATGTCGTGGTCGCTGAAGAGCCGGTAGCCGGCGTCGGTGCGCTCAGCGGGCGGCAGCAGCCCTTTGGCTTCCCAGATCCGGATGGCCTTGGCCGAGACGCCGATGGATTTGGCGGCGTCACCGATGGTGTGCGTCACAAGGTTTCGTTCATCGACGGTGGCCGTCATGGTGACCCTTTCCAGCGGCGGGTTCGAGCGTATCGGTGCGACTCCCGGCACGTGCTTTTCTCATTGGTCGTTAGGGGTGCGGTCTCGGCGGGGTTGCGGGTTCCGTTTCCCCTTGTCTCCTTTTCGGTCTGAGGTGCAGACGTTGGTCTGGCGGCGCGCCCCGCTCGTGCCCGGTGGGCGTCGCCGACGATGACTCCAACAGTACGGGTTGCCCCAGGGGCAAGGTCAACGGTACGCCGCGGTGGCCGGGCAAAAGCAAATTCAGCGCCTTCGTGGCGTCGCGCCCGGTCGCCTTTGGAAACACCCGCGGGCCCGCCGTGTGAGCCATGGCGTCGCGGAATGTTTCGGTGGGCCGCTGGTGCTCCTGGCCGTGGGCAATCGATGAATCTACTTACGGCTTTGGCGGTCCCGTACTCTGGCCGTGCTCGCGCAAGAGCTGCGTAGCTGGCCAAAGCGTTCGGTCAGCAGCACCTTGCGCCGTTGGTGCGCGGCTACCAGCACCGCGACGCGCCTCAGGGTAGTAACTGGCGATAGCAGTGTTGCCCAGCCATCCCTGCTGGTCGGCACACAGTCTTTGTGCGAGGTGGACTCGGCGAATTAACCGACCCGTCGAGCGCCGGTGGACAGGGATTTGTTGAGTCGGTGCCGCATGTCGGACCGCCTGCGTGGGCTTGTCCCACCGGCTCGGCACTGCCAACGGCGCTCGGTACAACTTCGCCGAGATGCGCGGAGAGTGCAACATCCGGCGGGAGCGACGGAGGTCGAAATGTCTGTGCAATGCTGGACGTACGCGTTGTCGTGGCGCCGTTCGGCGACAGGTCGCCGCCGCCAACCCCGACTGCTAAGACGAGGATGGCTGCACCACCGGACAGCGCGATTGCCTGCGTGACTTGAGATTTCATCGGGCTCCTCCTTCTCTGTGATGAGAACGCCCGTAAGGGTGAATCCGTTGGTGATGGGCATTGGCCTCGGCTGCGCCGCATACTCACCGGCAGGCAACGGCGGACCAATTACGTTGCGGCTCAGCTCATGTTCGCCTCCTTTGTCTGAATGCGGTGGAGGCATCAACCGCCGCTGACTCCCACGTTAAGCCTTGCCTCGAGGGCAAGGTCAAGGCGCAATACCGTAATTCTTTGCCCCACACCGCGTCGCGGGCCATCGACTTTTGGTTCAGGCTTGCTGAAATTGCATAAGCAATTGCGTTCCAAAGCGTTTCGACACGGCGCCCAGGCTCCGATGATCAGGTGCAGTTAAGACTCGGTCAATGCGATGAATCCATCCACCACACTGGTACGGCCTAACGCTTGACCCTGCCCCAGGGGCAATGCATACCTTGGGGTTGTCCGTCACTAACGCGACGCGCGATCGCGCGTCGCCGAGAGCGTGAGCCAACGACGGGGCAACGATCGTGAAAGGGAGTGTTCGAGATGGTATGGCATGGACTCCATGCACTCGTGGCGAAGGCTGCGCCCACGGTGGTGACAGGCGTGGTGGGGGTTGCCTCATATGAGGTGCTACGCAAGGCGGTGGCGAAAGCGGGGCGGCCGGCAACGGTTTCCATTACCGCCTGGGCTCTGCGCGTTGCGCGCGAGGCCGAGCGCAAGGCCGAGAACGTTCGACTGACGACCGCCGATGTGATCGCCGAGGCGGCAGAGCGCAGCGGCAGCGGGGAGGACGCTGCACTCCCAGCGGTGACGGACGAGAAAGTTCCATCCAAGTCACGCCGGAAGACAAAGACCACTGATGCTGACCATTGATCCTCAGCGGGAGGTAGGCCTGACCGTTGCATCCGACGCGGCGGCGGTGATGAAGCAGATCTCGGCGGTGCAGTCCTCGCTAGAGCGAGCGAACCGAGTGATGCTGCACAACCACTTGGAGACCTGCTTTTCCACGGCGGTCCTTGACGGGCACGGGCAAGCAGCCATTGACGAGCTGGTTGATGCGGTCAAGTTCACGCCGGCGCTGACCGGTCCCCAGGCACAGCTAAGCGGCGCCGCGGTCGGCGAACCGACCGATGACGAGCCGCTGCCGTCTGGGAGCACGGCATGACCACCGGGTTTTGGCGTGAGTACGTGGTTGACACAGCAGCAGGTGATCGAGATCGCGCACCAGCCGCGGGGATGGCCGCGGTCCAGAGCTAGACATCGCGGCCAGAACTCTGACTGGCCGCACCGATTGTGAAGGGAGTGTTAGGAATGGCTTTGCATGGATTGGCGATGCGGGCGATGCCCACGGTGGTGACCGGTGTGGTGGGGGTCGCAGCCTTTGAGGCTTTGGCGAAGGTTCCGTGGCGGAAGGCAACCGTCATGGCGACCGCCTGGGGCATACGGGTTGTGCGCGAGACGGAGCGTAAGGCCGGGGCGAGTGCTGAGCAGGCT
>NZ_JBATXN010000613.1:0-1603 GCF_049673265.1 Mycobacterium sp.
AGCCGACGTTTCGTCGACTCGCGCATCAGCTACGCGACCGCTGCGCACGCGAAACCGGTTGGCTGGGCGGCACTTTCCCCGGCGACGATGCCGCGCTGACCGCGCTGTCCGCCGAGCCCGACGGCGCTGGCTGGCGCTGGCAGACCTGGCACCTGTATCCCGCCGCGTCCGGCGGCACCATCGTCTACACCGCCAGCCGGTGGCGCCCATGACCCGTAATCGCATGTTCATCATGGCCGTTGTACTGCTCATCGCCTCTTTCGGCAGCCTGATCGGCGGGGTCACATTGCTGCACAAGGATATCCGCGCATATGTGGCCGACCACTATCGCGAATACGCCCACGATGCGGGCGGAAAACGTTACGTTTGCGACGGGTCGCCTTCCAAGGTTGCGGACACGCTCGCCGGCTATCAGAGCCCAGCAGCCCGGGCATCCAGTGCCGGCACGCAGTTCCTGCGCTACAACGACGCGATCGTCTCAGTCGGCCCGGACGGCCCGCACCCGTGCAGCATTCGAGTCGAGGACTTGAGCGCCGGATACAGCCACGGCGCGTTCATCTTTCTCGGGCCCGGCTTCTACCCGGGAGCCCCGTCCAGCGGCACCGGCGGCAGTTCCGGTGGACCGGGCGGGACCAAATGACCCGTAAACAAAGGAGATAGTCCATGTACCTGGCGCTCGAACTGGGAACAATCGACCTCAACCCGGTCGTCAAAGGCGTTGTCGCCACTATCTTGTACTTCGTCGTCGGCATGGCCGTCCTGGTTCTCGGGTTCATCGTGGTCGATGTGCTCACTCCGGGGAAGCTGCGCCAAATGGTCTTCATTGACCGTCGCCCCAACGCCGTCATACTTGCCTGCGCGAACTACATCGCGCTGGCCGCTGTGATCATCTGCGCGATCACGAACAGCTACAGCCAGCTCGGTCAGGGGCTGGTGGGGGTGGCGGTGTACGGGCTGATGGGGGTAATCCTGCAAGGGGTCGCAATTCTGGCCATGCACTTGGTGATACCGGGCAACTTCCATCAGCATGTCGACGAGCCGGAGCTGCATCCGGCGGCGTTCGCGACGGCCGTGATGCTGCTGGCCGTAGGAGGGGTGACTGCCGCCGCGCTGTCATGACGTCGTTTGCCGAATCTTCGGGGCGCTGGCGGGCGGTGCTGCTGGCCGCGGTCGCAGCGTGCGCGGCGTGCGGCATCATCTACGAACTCGCGCTGCTGACGTTGTCGGCGAGCCTCAACGGCGGCGGCATCGTCGCCACGTCGCTGATCGTCGCGGGCTACATTGCCGCGCTGGGCGCGGGCGCCCTACTGGTCAAGCCGCTGCTGGCGCGCGCGGCGATCACCTTCATCGCGGTTGAAGCGCTGCTCGGCATCATCGGCGGTTTGTCGGCGGCGGCGCTGTACGTGATGTTTTCGTTCATCGGCGGATCGTTGTTGGTTCTGGCGCTGGGCACCGCGGTGATCGGCGGTCTGGTCGGCGCCGAGGTGCCGCTGCTGATGACGATGTTGCAACGCGGCCGCAGTTCCGGCCCCACCGACACCGGCCGAACATTGGCCAATCTCACCGCCGCCGACTATCTGGGGGCGCTGATCGGCGGACTGCT
>NZ_JBATXN010000614.1:0-3720 GCF_049673265.1 Mycobacterium sp.
TAATAGGGGTAAGGGTCCGCGATCAGCTCGCTGCCACGGAAGAAATCCATCTCGGTGAAGTCCTTCACCATCTTCTGCTCCGTTCGGCAATCTCGGCTAGTGAGAACGTCCCTCTCAGCTATGAGTATTAGATTTCCACAGAGCATGCCGCGACGTCAACGCAGCCCGAAGAGGCCGGGGTTCAGCTGGCCGGAATGAGGTCCGCCTCGACCGACGGGCAGGCCATCACCCGGCTGCGGAACGTCTCGACCAGCGCAATCGACTCCAGCGGCATCGCGGCGGCCGCGAAAGCCTGGGCCTTGAACGCCTGGGCCGCGGCGCTGAGCCGGTGCTGGACCAGGCCGACGCTGTCGTCCAGTTCGGCCGGCCAGGTCTTGCCCCACAAGGTGACCTCGGTGGCACCCTGGTCCAGGGCTTGCACGACGCCCTGCCGGACGCGGGAGTCGCAGCCGAAGAGGTCAGCCGCAGCCGCCAGGGTCTGGGGCGGCGGCCGCTGACCGGCCGTCGCCAGCGCGTATTCCAAGTCGAGGATCTGGGCGCCGAGGATCTGCAGCGGTCGCTCGTCAGGATGGTCGACGAGCAGCACGGTGACATCCCAGCCGGCCATCGCCCGGTCGAACAGCCAGCCACCGGCGAATCTCACCACATCGGCGACATCGGCAGCGACCACATCGAGCCGGTACCTCATGCCGAGCTCGGCGGTGCCATGTCCCGCTCCAACGACTCCGAGTATTCCTTGAAGACCTCGGTCAGCGGGATCGAAGGATTGAGCAACCATGTGGTCTCCATTCCGGTGATGAAGGCAATTATTTGGACCGCCTTGACGGTCACGTCCAGGTCCATGCGATACCGGCCGGCACGCTGACCTCGCCGGATCAGCTCGGTGATGATGTCGACCGAACCCTGGTATCTGGCGGCGAGGCGGTCGTGCAGCGGAGCGTCAGGATCGATGCTCTCGGCCAGCAGCACGCTGTAGGTGCCGACGAGTTCGGGCGACCGGTAGAACCGATCGGCGACCGCGGCGATTTCTGCGATCAGATCGCCGGCCCGGTCCGCGTGCGAGTCGTCATCGGCGTCGCGGATATCGAGCACCGCGTGCAGCAGCTGTTCTTTGGATTCGAAGTGATGCAGCAGGCCGGCGGGGCTGACGCCGGCCTCGCCGGCGATCTGGGCCAGCGTTGTATTGCGCCACCCGTTGCGAGTCAGCAGTCGCTGGGCAACGGCCAGGATCCGCTGTTTGCGGTCCTCGCCCTTCGCCCGCAGCGAGTCATATGGCCGTGTCTCTGGCACCGGATTCCTTCGCCCAACCAACCAACTGAACACACAGTAGGTTGGTTCGCCGACGGTGACAAGGGTCTCAGCTCACGAATTTTTCTGGCTTTCTTGGCGCAGTCACAAACCGAGCGACTTGGCGATGATCACTTTCATCACTTCGCTGGTTCCGGCGTAGATGCGTGCGACGCGCGCATCGGTGTATAACCGGGCGATCGGATACTCCATCATGTAGCCGTAGCCGCCGAAGAGCTGCAGGCAACGGTCCACGACACGGGCCTGCATCTCTGTGCAGAACAACTTCACTCGAGCCGCATCGGCGGCCGATAACTCCCCTTCAACGTGCAGCGCGACCGCACGGTCCAGCATCGCCTGGCCGGCCTCCACCTCCGTGGAGCACGCGGCCAGTTCGAACTTGGTGTTCTGGAACGAGGCCACCGGAGTCCCGAAAGCCTTGCGGTCCTTGGTGTAGTCGATCGCCGCTGCGATCGCCGAGCGCGCCTGCGCCACCGACCCGACCGCAACCGTCAGTCGTTCCTGCGGCAGGTTGTGGCCCAGGTACCCGAACGCCTCGCCCTCGTCGCCCAGAACGTTCTCGAGCGGAACACGAACGTCCACGAAGGACAGTTCGGCGGTGTCCTGGACCTTGCAGCCCATCTTCTCCAGTTCGCGACCGCGGGTGAAGCCCTCCATCCCGTCCTCGACGACGAGCAGCGTCAGGCCCTTGCGCCGGTTGTCAGGGTCGGTGGAAGTGCGGGCAACGACGATCACGAGGTCGGCCTGCATGCCGCCGGTGATAAATGTCTTGGCGCCGTTGACGATCCAGTGATCTCCATCCCGCACGGCCGTCGTGCGCATACCCGCGAGATCCGACCCGGTTCCTGGTTCGGTCATCGCGACGGCGGTGAGCAGCGTCCCGTCGGCCAGGCCCGGAAACCACCGCTTGCGCTGGTCTTCGTTCGCATAGTGCAGGAAGTACGGCAGGATCACCTCGAGTTGGGTGCGTACCGTCGACAATGTCACCAACGCCCGCGCAGCCTCCTCCTGCAGCACGACGTTGTAGCGGTAGTCGGGCATGCCGGCACCGCCGTACTCCTCGGGAATCGCCATCCCGAGCATCCCGAGCTCACCCATCTGCTGGAAGACAGCGCGTGGCATCCGCCCGCCCTTCTCCCACTCTGGATAGGCAGGAACAACCTCCTTGTCGATGAAGTCGCGCGCCAACTCCCGGAACGCCTCGTGATCTTCGGTGAACAGGTCTCGACGCATGAAATCCCCTGTTAAGCAACAAGTTCTACGAGTGTGGCATTGGCGGTGCCGCCGCCTTCGCACATGGTCTGCAATCCGTACCGAATCTCGTTGTCGCGCATATGGTGTGCCATCCGGGTCATCAAGACCGCACCCGACGCGCCGAGGGGATGACCGAGGGCGATGGCTCCGCCCAACGGGTTGACCCGGTCCGGGTCGGCGCCGGTTTCGGCCAACCAGGCGAGCGGCACCGGGGCGAACGCCTCATTGACCTCGAACACACCGACTTCGTCGAGTGAAACACCGGCCTTGGTCAGCACCTTTTCGGTGGCAGGAATGGGACCGGTGAGCATCAGCACCGGGTCCGCCCCGGTCACCGCGCCGGCCCGATACCGCACCAGCGGGGTCAACCCGAGCTCGAGCGCGGCCTGTGAGGTCATCACCAATAGCGCCGCCGCGCCATCGGAGATCTGCGAGGAGTTGCCGGCATGAATCACCCCGTCGTCGACGAACGCGGGCTTGAGCCCGGCCAGTTTCTCGACCGTGGTGCCGCGCCGGATGCCCTCGTCGGCGGCGACTGCGGTGTCGTCGACAAAAACCGGGACGATCTGCTCATCGAACGCACGGTTGTCCTGGGCCGCGGCAGCCCGTTCGTGCGAGAGCGCGGAATACTCATCGAGCCGGGTGCGAGAAAACCCCCACTTCTTGGCGATCATCTCGGCCGAGAGCCCTTGGTTGAAGGAGAAATCACCGTAGCGGGCAAGGACTTTGGGCCCGTAAGGCATCCCGGTGGCCCTCGCCGCGCCTAACGGCACTCGGCTCATCACCTCAACACCGCCAGCCACGACGACATCCTGCTGGCCGGACATCACCGCCTGCACCCCGAAGTCGAGCGCCTGCTGGCTGGAACCACACGCCCGGTTGACCGTCGTGCCCGGGATGCTCTCCGGCCACCCGGCGGCCAGCACCGCGTAACGCCCGATGTTGGCGGATTGGTCCCCGACCTGCGACACGCATCCCCAGACCACGTCGTCGATGATCTCCGGACCGATGCCGGTGCGCTGCAGTAACTCGCCCAGCACCAATGCCGACAAGTCCGCCGGGTGCATACCGGAGAGCCCACCGTTGCGCTTGCCGACCGGTGTCCGCACGGCTTCGACGATGACTGTTTCACGCATTTGTCTGCTCCGATCTCGATAC
>NZ_JBATXN010000615.1:0-12266 GCF_049673265.1 Mycobacterium sp.
GTCGACCGCCAACGTTGCAGGCTGGGGTGCATCGTCGGGATGGGTCCATGGCTGATTGCCGCCGCCGTATCCGGCAAATATATTGACGTAGTTGAACTCGAAGAACCGCTCGGACGTCCCGGTGATAGTCAGTTCCACCACGGTGCATGCGGAGCCATACGTCGGAATCGCAAAATGAGTGGTGCACCCCGGCGGTAACCATGTTGCACTGTCGACAATGATGTCGGCGGTCGCGCCGTCGGCCGCCCGCGCATGCACGGGCACGCCCATCTGACCGATCGGGAACGGTGGACTCTCGGACGTGGGTTCAGCCGAACCGGTGGGACATGGACATGCGGCAATGACCACCGCGACCGCGGCTGCAGCAATTACAGATTCCGTCCGCACCCCGGGAGGTTACCCGCAGCGCTGCCGCGAAAACGCGCGTCGACCATCACCCGGCGCGGATCAGACGCCCGCGCCGGGGTTCAGGATGCCGAGCGGGTCCAACGCCTCTTTGATGCGGCGATTCAGCGCCATCGCCTCAGGTCCGAGGTAGCCGGCCAGCCAGGGGCGCTTCAGCCGGCCGACGCCGTGTTCGCCGGTGATCGTGCCGCCTAGATGCAAGGCAAGGTCCATGATCTCGCCGTATGCCAGCTCGGCATGCTCGCTCATCACTGGGTCCGCGGGATCGTAAACGATCAGTGGATGGGTGTTGCCGTCGCCGGCGTGGGCGATCACCGAGATCATCAGCTCGCGTTGGGCGGCAATGCGAGCGATCCCCGACACCAGATCGGCCAGCGCGGGCAGTGGCACGCCGACGTCTTCGAGTAGCAGCGGGCCCTTCTCCTCGACCGCCGGAATCGCGAACCGGCGGGCAGCGACGAACGCCTCGCCCTCTTCTGGATCCGAGGTCGAAAATACTTCGGTCGCACCGTATTCGGTGAACACCCCGGCCATGAATTCGGCGTCTTCGGTCCCGCCGTTGCCCCGTTCGTCGGATGCGCCCAAGAGCAGTGCGGCGGCGCCGCGGTCCAGCCCCATACGCAGCTTGTCCTCGACGGCGTTGATCGCGACCGAGTCCATGAACTCCAACATCGCCGGGCGCAGCCGTGCGGTCACCGCCAGCACCGCTTCGGCCGCGGCTTGTACCGACGCGAAATTGGCGACCACGGTGCTCAACGGCTGCTGCGGCGGCACCAGTCGCAACGTGACCTCAGTGATCACGCCCAGCGCGCCTTCGCTGCCCACGAACAGCTTGGTCAGGCTCAGCCCGGCCACGTCTTTGAGCCGCGGTCCGCCGAGCCGGACCGCGGTGCCGTCGGCCAGCACCACCTGCACGCCGAGCACGTAGTCGGTGGTGACGCCGTATTTCACGCAGCACAGTCCGCCGGCATTGGTTGCGATGTTGCCGCCGATGCTGCAGATCTCGTACGACGACGGGTCAGGCGGGTACCACAGCCCATACTCCCCGACCGTCTTTTTCACCTCGGCGTTGAGCAGTCCGGGTTGGCACACCGCGGTGCGGGTGACCGGGTCGACGGTGATGTCGCGCATCTTCTCGGTGGACAAGACGATTCCGCCGTCCACTGCGGTGGCGCCCCCGGACAGCCCTGTCCCCGCGCCGCGGGTCACTACCGGGATGTGATGAGCGCTGGCCCACCGGATGATGGTCTGCACTTCCTCGGTACGGCGCGGGCGCACCACGGCGATCGGCTTTCCCGCGGACGGGTCGAAGGCACGGTCTTGTCGATACGACTCAGTCACCGCGGGGTCGGTGACGACCATCCCCTCGGGTAGCTCGGCGATCAGGCCGGCCAGCACATCCGCGCCCATGCAGGCGATCCTAGGAGAGGCAGTGCTATTTGACTCCCGGTAGGCGGCGCAGCAGGCGCAGGCCGGTCGTCATCACCCGCGCATAGACGTCACCGCGAACGCCGTTGGGCGCTCCCACCGGCAGCAGACGCTCGGTCGCAATCGTTTGCGACTCGGTGTATTTGAGGATGCCGTGCTCGCCGTGGCGCCGCCCCATACCGGAGTTCTTCATGCCGCCCATCGGCGCGTCGACCGATGCCCAGGCCGCGGCGTAGGCACCGTTGACGTTGACCGTGCCGGCTTGCAGTTGCGCGGCGACCCGCCGCCCCCGGGCCGGGTCGCTGGTCCACACCGCGAAATTCAATCCGTAGGAGCTGTCGTTGGCTTTCTCGATGGCCTCTTGCTCGTTGTCGACCGGATAGAGCGATACCACCGGTCCGAACGTCTCGTCGGCGAACGCGGTCATGCCTGCGCGCACATCGGTGAGAATCGTGGGTTCGTAGAAGTACGGCCCGATGTCCGGGCGCGCCCGTCCGCCGGCCAGCACCGTCGCGCCCTTGCTTACCGCGTCGTCGACGTGCTCAACAACCGTTTGCAGCTGTTTGGCACTGATCAGTGAACCCATCCGCGCGGAATAGTCCAGCGCGGCCGACAGCGTCAACGATTTGGTTGCCGCGACGAATTGGTCGACGAACGCATCCCACGATGACCGCGACACGTAGATGCGTTCGACGGAAATGCACAACTGCCCTGCGTTGGAGAACGCTGCGCGCGCCGCACCCGATGCGGCTTTGGCGGGATCGGCGTCGTCGAGAACCAGCAGCGCGTTTTTGCCGCCCAGCTCCATCGAGCACTCGATCAGCCGCTCGGCGGCTTGCTTGGCCACGTTGCGGCCTACGTCTGTGGAACCGGTGAACATCAGAAAATCGGACTGCTCGATGATCGGTGTGCCCAGCTCTGATCCCGGACCGGTGACCACTTGCACCAAACCCGCCGGCATCCCCGCCTCCTCGAGCAGCTGGACAGCCCACAGCGCCGAAAACGGTGTCCGGTCATCGGGTTTGGTCACCACGGCATTGCCGGCGACGATTGCCGGGATCGCATCGCTGATGCCAAGCGTCAACGGATAGTTCCACGGCGAGATGATGCCGACCAATCCCTTCGGGTGGTGGTGCTCCCAGACCTCGGTGAGCACCAACTGCACCCCTTGGCGGCGCTTGGGGCGCAGGTAGTCGTTCGCGGTGTTCGCGTAGTAGCGCGCGGTAATGCAGACGTCGAGCACTTCCTCGAATGCGTGGCGACGCGCCTTGCCGTTCTCCAGCTGAATCAGGTCGAGCACTTGGTCCTGGCGGCGCAGCACGAGGTCGTGGAAACGCATCAGCACTGCCGCGCGCTCGGATATCGGGCGTGCCGCCCAGTCGGACTGCACGGCACGGGCGCGACGCGCCGCGTCCACCACATCGGCCGCCGAGCAGTGCGGCACACGGCCCAGCGGCTCGCCGGTCATCGCGTTGGTAATCTCCCGGTGTCGGCTCCGGTCGGCGGCATCGACCCGGTTCGCCAACGTCTCGAGCAGCCGTCCGACGTCGTGGGCGGGCGCCGACCGCGCCGGCGAGCGAAGTGCGTTCATCGATCAATCCTCTTCCACAGCATCGTCGATGACTAGCCCCGGCTGGCTTGGCTGAAACTCGTCCAACTGCCGCAACGAGGAAAGTCGAAGCGAGACCAGCCCGATGGCGACCATCGGAATCGCCAGTACCAGGAACGTCGTCCGAAGCCCGGCGGCATCGGTCAGCGGCCCGGCCAGCATGAAGCCCAGTGGCCCGGCGGCAAATGCCAGCGACGTCATCACACCGACAACCCGCCCACGCAGCTGCGGCGGCGACTTGGACTGCATGGCGTAGTTGTAGATCGGGGCGATCGGCCCGTAGACCAGCCCGATGAGTCCGCAGAGCAGCAGGATCACCGGCAACGGCGGGAGCGTCGATATCAGCGCGGTGCACACGCCCAGCGTCAACGTGGCCGTCAACAGCGTCCACCGCCTGCTCAGGCGGCGGACCAGTGACGGGTACGCCAGCGCGCCGGCCAATCCGCCGATGCTCAAGGCCACCAGCACCCACCCCAAATGCGCAGGCTGATGGTGGTCGGTGAAGTACTTGGGAAACAGCACGCTTTCCAAGGGCAGATACGAGGCGGTCATCGCCAAGTCGATCATTGCCAGCGTGCGCAGCACCCGCAGATTCCACACGAACCGCAGCCCGTCAAGCATCCCGGACCACGGGCCGTCGGGTCGGGCTTCGACCGGTGGCGTGCCGGCGCCGGGCAACCGTAGCGCGCTGATCGCGACGATGGATACCCCGAACGCGGCGGCGGTGACCCACATGGTGCTGATGCCGCCGATGGTGCCGATCAGCAGTCCGCCCAGCCCGGGGCCGACGATGTAGGCGACGTTGAAAATGGCTTCGTAAAAGCCGTTGGTGCGGTCAAGAGTCCACCCGGCAGCTGTGGCGGCCTCGGGCAACATCGATTCGCGCGCCGTGATGCCCGCGGGATCGAACAGCGCACCCAACGCGGCGAGGACCGCGAGTACGCCGACGGTAACGGTGCCGCGTCCGAACATCAGTGCCAGTACCGGAACGGCTGCCACGGTGGCCCCCGACAGGGCATCGGAGATAAGCGAAACACGCCGTCTGCCAAGGTAATCCACCGC
Source organism: Mycobacterium sp. (assembly GCF_049673265.1). GTDB lineage: Bacteria > Actinomycetota > Actinomycetes > Mycobacteriales > Mycobacteriaceae > Mycobacterium. The sequence goes on from NZ_JBATXN010000615.1 coordinate 4,505, forward strand.
TGTTCCGGCGATCAGGGTGGAAAAGAGCAGCGGCAACGAGGCTGCGCCGGCGACGATCGAGGCGTCGGAGGCGCTGCCGTTGTGCTGCAACACCAGCCAGGGAAACGCGATCAGCGAGATGCCGTTGCCGGCGGCGGCGGCCAAGGCAGCGAACAGGATTAGATAAATAGACCGACGGGACGATCGCGATGTTGTGGACATGGCAGTTCGGGGTCGCAATCTAGCAGCGGCCGCGCCCGGTAGGCCAACGATTTTCGCCAGTCAGGCACAGTAGAGCGGTGAGCCTTGCCCAACTCGCCCATCCACGGACCGGTGCTTTCTTTGACTCCCCGGTGCCGCCCGGTACCGGCTGGCCCGGCGATCCGGCGACCGCCCGCACCGCGGTGGCGACCACGCAGACGCAGGTGGCCGCGATGGCTCTGGCCGTCGAATCCCCGGCACAGCTGGATGCCGAGATTTCGGTGTGCCGAGCCTGCCCGCGATTGGTGCAGTGGCGAGAGCAGGTCGCACTGACCAAACGACGTTCGTTTGCCGACGAGCCATATTGGGGGCGACCGGTGCCGGGGTGGGGCGCCGAGCGGCCACGGCTGATGATCGTCGGGCTGGCCCCGGCCGCGAACGGCGCCAACCGGACCGGTCGGGTCTTCACCGGCGACCGGTCCGGAGATGTGCTGTACGCGGCCATGCACCGGGCCGGCCTGGCGAATTCGCCAATCAGCATCGACGCCGCCGACGGCCTGGCGCTGAATGGCACCCGGGTTGTCGCCGCTGTGCGATGTGCGCCGCCGGACAACGCGCCGACGCCCGCCGAGCGAGCGACCTGTGCGCCCTGGCTGACCGCCGAGTGGCGGCTGACCGGCGGCGACGTCCGCGTCATCGTGGCGCTGGGCGGATTCGGCTGGCGCTCAGCGTTGGACATGGTCCGGTCCGCAGGCGGCCAGGTTCCGCGTCCGCAACCGAAATTCGGCCATGGCGCCACCGCGACCCTGGTTGCCGGCCACGGCGACGTGGTGCTGCTGGGCTGCTATCACCCCAGCCAGCAGAACACCTTCACCGGAAAGCTGACCACGCAGATGCTCGACGACGTCTTCGGCCGGGCCGCGACGCTCGCAGGACTATCCCGTTGAGCGCCGACGTTGACGCTGTCATGCGCCTTTCTGTGCTCGACCTCGTGCCGGTGCGCACCGACCAAACCACCTCGGATGCGCTGGCGGCCACCGTGCGCCTGGCGCAGACCGCCGACCGGCTGGGCTTCACCCGTTACTGGGTTGCCGAGCACCACAACATGCCGTCGGTTGGCGCGACCAGCCCGCCGGTGCTGATCGCCTATCTGGCGGCCCAGACGTCGCAGCTGAGATTGGGATCGGGTGGCGTGATGTTGCCCAATCACGCGCCGCTGGCGGTGGCCGAGCAGTTCGCGCTGCTGGAGGCGGCCGCTCCTGGCCGCATCGACCTCGGCATCGGCCGGGCGCCCGGCTCGGATCCGGTGACGTCGATCTTGTTGCGCGGCGCCGCCGGACGAGACGACCGCGACATCGATCAGTTCCCGGACTATCTCGACCACGTGCGAGCGATGATGAGCGCCCGCGGGGTGGCCGTGCAGTTGCGCGACGGCGACTACATGCTCAAGGCCACTCCGGCCGCTGCGAGCGAGCCGCGGCTGTGGCTACTCGGCTCGTCGCTGTATTCGGCACGGCTGGCCGCGGCCAAGGGCCTGCCCTACGTGTTCGCCCACCATTTCTCGGGCAAAGGAACCGAGGAGGCACTGGCGCTCTACCGGTCGCAATTCGTGTCCAGCGAACTGGCGGCCGAGCCGCTGACCTTCCTGACCGTCAACGCGGCGGTGGCCGAAACCCACGATGAGGCAATGGCTTTGATGCTGCCAAACCTTCACATGATGGCCCGGCTGCGGACCGGGCAACCGCTGGGACCGCTAGAACTTGTCGAGGACGCCCGCGGTGCAGAGCTGACACCCGAGCAGCAGCGCATCGTCCGCAGCGGACTCGATCGCGCTGTCCTCGGCACGCCCGCCGAGGCCGCCGAACAACTACATGCGCTTGCGAAACGGTTCGACGTCGACGAGGTGATGGTGCATCCGGTCGCATCGGCACACCGCGGCACCGACCCGGCCTCCGCTCCAGGCCGGGAGACCACGTTGGAGCTGCTGGCCAAAGAGCTGTTCTAACGGGTCAGCTAGCGCGGCGTCAGCGCGATCACCGGGATCGGTCGCGACGTCCGCTTCTGGTAGCCCTCGTAGCGGTTTGCGTTGTTCTTGTTGACGATCTGCCATAGGCGGGCGTAGTCCGGGTCATCGGGCAGCACGGGTTTGGCCGTGACGCCGAAACGCTTTGGCCCCACGTTGATTTCGACGTTTGGGTTGGCTTTCAGGTTGTGATACCACCCGGGCGCCTTCGGGTCGCCACCCTTGGACGCCACGACGAGGTACGCGTCGCCGTCTCGCGCGTAAGTGAGGGTGTTTGTCCGCGCCTTGCCGGTCTTGGCGCCGACCGTGTGCAGCAGCAAATTGACCGGCCCGAAGGGGATGCGGTGCCCGATCCGGCCATTGGTGCGTTGATAGAGCTTGTCGTGCAGGCCCAACAGCGGCGCGCCAATGTTTTGCTCAATCCACAGGGCTATGTCCATGTCAGCCTCGCGGCGTCAGGACTACGACGGGAATTGGTCGCGACGTCTTCTTTTGGTAAGCCGTGTACCGATCGCCGTTGTTCTTGTTGACGACCTGCCACAGCCGACCATAGTCCGCGTCATCGGGCAGCACGGGTTTTGCTGTGACCCCGAAACGCTTTGGTCCGACGTTGATTTCGACGTTCGGGTTGGCTTTCAGGTTGTGATACCAGCCGGGCGCCTTCGGATCGCCGCCCTTGGAAGCGACGATCAAATAGTTGGCGCCGTCGCGGGCATAGGTCAGCGACGCGGTGCGGGCCGCACGGGTCTTGGCGCCGACAGTGTGCAGCAGCAGGCTGGGAATCCCCAGCGTCCGATGCCCGATCCAGCCGTTCGTCTTTTGGTAGACCGTGTCGTGTATGCGCAACACGGTTGGCAGCAAATTCTCTTCTAGCCAGGAAGCCATTCGCCCAGTATTACCGCTCGCCGTCGATCAGCGCCAACGCGTCGCGCAGGATCTGACCGGTCGCTTCACGGTCGGGGTCCCGGCGCAGCAGCAGACCCTTGGCGACCGACAGTTTGTCGCCGTTGCGCCGCGGCAGCACATGCAGGTGAATGTGCGACACCGACTGGAAGGCGGCGGGCCCGTCGTTGATCCCGACGTTGGTAGCGTCGGCCAGCTCTGTCGACCGCGCCGCCTTGGCGATCCGCTGTCCGATCGTCACCATGTCGGCCAGTGTCTGCGGCGGGGTATCGGTCAGATCGACCGTGTGCTTTTTCGGCACCACCAGCGTGTGGCCCCGGGTGAACGGGCGGATGTCGAGAATGGCCAGGTAGCCGCCATCCTCGTAGATGCGGATGGCCGGGGCCTCGCCGGCGACTACCGCACAGAACACACACGACATCCCGTCACGGTAGCGCGGCAGCGATCGCCTCGATCGCGCGGTCGAGGACCGCACGAGTAGTGGCGAAGTTCAGCCTGGCGTAACCCGAGCCCACCGTCGCGCCGAACGGGATACCCGGGCTGAGCGCCACCTTGGCCTTCGACAGCAGGTGATCCGCGGGCTCGGCCGGCAGGTTGAGCGCCCGGAAATCCACCCACGACATATACGTCGCTTCCGGGGTATTGACCCGCACGCCCGGACTCGACGCCGGCAGCGCCGCGGCCAGATGATCCCGGTTGGCCTGCAGATAGCCGAGCAGTTCATCGAGCCAGTCGGCCCCGTGGGTGTAGGCGGCGATGTTGGCGCGAATACCGATAGTGGACACACCCATCTTGTGCAGCTTGTTGATGAATTCCCAGTCGCGGATGTCCCGCTCGTCGGACAGGATGACCTGTGCGCAAATCAGGCCCGGCAGGTTCCAACCCTTGGACGCCGACATCAGGGTGATGACGGTGTGCGCGGCCGTGTCGGACACCGAGGCCGCGGCGACGTGGGGGCGCCCAAACACCAGCGGCCCGTGAATCTCGTCGGCGATGACCCGTGCATGGTGCCGAGCGGCGATGTCCACGATCGCCCGTAACTCGTCCTGGCGGTATGCCGTGCCCAGCGGGTTGTTCGGATTGCACAGGATCAACGAGCCGGCCCCGCCGGCGAATGCCTCGTCGAGCGCCTCCAGGTCCATCACGTAGCGACCCGAATCATCTTGCAGCATAGGGATTTCCACCCGTTGGCGACCGGTGATCCGCAGGACGTCGAAGAACGGCATGTATGCGGGAACGGGCAGGACCACCGGACTTTCGGCTCTGGTCAGGAAGTTGATGACGACCTCCAATCCTTTCAGGACGTCGGGAACAACACGAACCTGCTCGGGCGCAACGCGCCAGCCATAACGCCGTCGGCACCAGTCAGCGGTCGCGCGGGCGAGGGTGTCCTCCCGGAAGGCCGGATAGCCGAACTCCTCGTCGGCGACGCACGCGCGGATGCCGTCGACGACCGCCGGTGCGCTGGGGAAATCCATCTCGGCGATCCACAGCGGCAACACGTCGGGCCCGAAATGGTTCCACTTGATCGTCTTGCGCGCGCGCAGTTGCTCTGGAGTCAATTGATCGAACACCGAATCGCCCATGGCAGTAGTCTGCCTCGACGTGGACGACAGAGATCTGGCCTTCGCAGGAGCGGCCGAACAGGCCCGGATGATGGCCGAGGGCGCGGTCACCGCGCCGGCGTTGCTTGAGGTCTACCTGGAGCGGATCGCGCGGCTCGACCCGCAGCTGCGCAGCTTTCGGGTGGTCCTGGCTGACGGTGCGCGCCAGGAGGCCGAGGCCGCGCAGTGCCGTCTCGATGCCGGCGAGCGGCTGCCGCTGCTGGGCGTTCCGGTCGCGATCAAAGACGACGTCGATGTCGCCGGCGAGCTCACGACCTATGGCAGCAGCGCTGTCTCGACGCCGGCGATCCGCGACGCGGAGGTGGTCACCCGCCTGCGTGCAGCCGGCGCGGTGATCATCGGCAAAACCACTGTGCCGGAAATGATGATGTTGCCCTACACCGAAACATTGACGTTCGGGGCGACCCGCAACCCGTGGGATACCGCGCTCACACCGGGTGGCAGCAGCGGTGGCAGCGGCGCGGCGGTGGCGGCCGGACTGGTCCCGCTGGCATTGGGCTCCGATGGCGGCGGTTCAATCCGGATCCCGTCGGGCTGGTGTGGTCTGTTCGGGATCAAGCCGCAACGCGACCGGGTCCCGCTGGCACCGCACGACGACGCGTGGTGCGGGCTGAGCGTCAGCGGTCCGATCGCGCGGTCGGTGAAAGACGCGGCGTTGTTTCTGGATGCGACGACGACGATGCCCGCCCCGGACGGCGGCTTCGTCGGCGCCGCCGTCCGCGAACCCGGCCGGCTGCGAATTGCGTTGAGCACCAAGGTTCCACCGCCGTTAGTCGTCAACATCGGCAAGGAGCAACGGGCGGCGGTCGATGAGGCGGGCGCGCTGCTCCGCGAGCTTGGCCACGACGTCGTCGTCCGTGATCCCGACTACCCGCCGGCAGCGATCTACGCTAACTACCTGCCGCGCTATTTCCGGGGCATTTACAACGACGTCCGCTCGCTGCCGCACCAAGACCGATTGGAAAAGCGGACCCGCAACATGGCGCGGATCGGGTCGCTGTTCTCCGATCGGCGAATGACGAATGTCCGGGCGGGCGAGTCGGCGCTGGCCGCCCGGATCCAGTCGATTTTCGACGATGTCGACGTCGTCATCACACCCGGCAACGCCACCGGACCATCCCGCATCGGCGCTTACCAACGCCGCGGCGCCATCTCGAGCTTGTTGCTGGTGTCGAGGCGGGTGCCGTTCTTCGAGATCTGGAACCTCACCGGTCAACCGGCCGCCGCCGTGCCGTGGGGGCTTGACCGCAACGGTGTTCCGCTGTCGGTTCAGCTGGTCGGCCGTCCCTGCGACGAGGCGACGCTGGTGACGCTGGGCGCACAGATCGAGGCGACACGGCCGTGGGCACACCGGCGACCGCCGGTGTCATGACGCCGAGATCACCCGCCAGGCGTCCAGCTTCTGGCCCGCAGGCATCGCCCGCGCCGGGCTGGTGGACGGCAGCAGCTGGTAGCTGACCGGCGCGTCGAGGTGCACCAGTCGGCGGAACAGCTTGTCGGCGGTCTGGCCATTGAAGTACACCCGCCGGATGCGCGGGTAAGTGGCGAAGAATTGGCCAAAGTCGTTGATCACTAAGCTCTTTGGGTCGATCTTGGCGTCTGCGCTGCCGGCGCGGCGACACCTGTGCAGCACATCCCAGAGTGCCACGCCGTGGGATTGCAATGCGGCCAGCCGGGTTTCGTATGCTGCCCGCGCGTCGAAGCCGAACAGCGCAGCGGTGATCGGCCAGAACGCATTTCGCGGGTTGCCGTAGTACTGCCGGGTTGCCAGCGACTGCACGCTGGGAAACGATCCCAGGATCAGCAGCGCGGCGGCGTCGTCGACGACGGGGGCGAATCCGTCCAGCAGCGGTGTGGTCATCGCATTCACATGATGCCCCGCCGCGTTATACGTTGGCGACGTGGATGACACGCCCGACCCGAACATCGATGAGCTACTGGGCGATCTGGAGGGCAGCGCACGCGCCGAGCGCGCCGAGCTGATCGAGTGGTTGTTCGAGCAGGGCATCACCGCCGAGGACGTTCGGGGCACCTCCGCACCATTGATGCTGGCGACCCGTCGAGTGATCGGCGACGACGGTACCTATGTATCGACGCGAGAAATTGCCGACTCCTACGGCATTGATCTTGACTTACTTCAGCGGGTGCAACGCGCCATCGGTTTGGCCAGGATCGATGATCCCGACGCGGCCGTGCATATGCGCGCCGACGCCGAGGCAGCCGCCCAAGTCCGGCACTTCTTCAAACTCGGCCTGAATGCCGACAACCTGGTGCTCGTCGTGCGCGTGCTCGCCGAAGGGCTCTCGCACGCGGCCGAGGTCATGCGCTATACGGCGCTGGCGGCGGTCACCGAACCGGGCACAACCGAGCTGGAAATCGCCAAGCGGTCCCATGCCCTGGTCAGTCAGATCGCTCCGCTGCTGGGTCCTTGGATCGAGGAAATGCTGCTCATGCAGCTCAGAAACATGATGGAGACCGAAGCCGTCACTGCCAGCGAGCGAGCCGCCGGGACGCCGTTGGCTGGCGCACGCCAAGTCACCGTCGCGTTCGCGGATTTGGTCGGCTTCACCCGGCTGGGTGAGGAGGTCCCGGCCGAGGAACTGGGGCAACTGGCCAACCGGCTGGCCGAGCTGGCCCGCGACGTGGCGATCCCCCCTGTGCGCTTCATCAAGACGATCGGCGACGCGGTGATGTTCGTCTGCACCGACCCGGCGCCGCTGCTGGACGCGGTGCTCAAGCTCGTCGAAATCACCGACGGCGACAACGACTTCCCCCGGCTGCGTGCGGGCATCGCGTCGGGGTCCGCGGTGAGCCGGGCCGGTGATTGGTTCGGCAGCCCGGTGAACATGGCCAGCCGGGTGACGGCGGTGGCGCGGCCCGGCGCAGTGCTGGGCGCCGAATCGACGCGCGATGAACTCGGCGATGACGCAGGCTTCAGCTGGTCGTACGCCGGCGCGCGTCATCTCAAAGGCATCAAGGGTGAGGTGAAGCTTTTTCGCGCCCGGCGGGGCGACTCCGAGAGCACATAGGG
>NZ_JBATXN010000616.1:0-2221 GCF_049673265.1 Mycobacterium sp.
ATCCTGAGGGACTTTCGCGCGCACGGCGACGAGTTGTGGCAGCGGTTCAGCGTCAAAGATCCACAGCAGCACCTCTGGTACTACTGCTCACTGGTCGAGGTCTACGCCCAGCGCATCGACAACTGGATGGTCGACGAGCTTCACGAGGTTAATCGACGCGCTGGAGCAAGCGGTCAGCCAATCGGCTTAGGGTGCCATACGTTGCTCTAGCTGCTTAAGTTGCGTATCCTTCGTAAGGAGGAGCAAAGCCATGACTGAGTTTTTTGTACTGGAACCGGTCGCCGTCGATGACCAGGGCCGTCGCGTCCCGGATGATCTGCCGGTGGAGACACCCGAACGCGACAAGCTCGAGAGCGCCCTGCGCGAGTCGGGGTACGCCATCATCTCGATCGGTGCCGACGCCGCCGCACCCATCACGCCCCACAGCCCTACCGACACGACGCAATTGCGTGCTGCCGTAAAGGCGTTGGTGAATGATGCCGATGACTCGGAGGTCGATCGATTGGAGGCTGCGGCAACCGCTGAGTCAGCTGACGATCTCGACGAGCGTTTCTGGGGCCCCAGCCCTGATTCGGTGACTGCGGTGAAAGCTGTGTTCGCCGACTTGAGTGACCAGTTCGCGCAGCGACAGCAATTTGCGGCGAATGGCATCAGCAGAGATGACGCGGCAGAGCTTCTCGGCATCACTGCACAAAGCGTCACCGCCAAACTCGCTTCGCGAAAGCTTGTCGGCATCAAGCTGGGCCGCGAATGGCGGCTTCCCACTTGGCAATTCGATCCTGACGTTCCCACCGGTGTCCTACCCGATCTGGACGCTCTGCAAGCCGTATTACCGGGCGGCCCGGTAACCCTTTCGTCGTGGATGCTGAGGACTCAACCGGAGTTCGACGGACGAAACGCTTGCGAGGAGATGGTCTTTCACGGCAGTTCACCGGTCATCGAACTCGCGCGGGTATTGACCGCCACAGGATGGTAAAGAAACTCGACCTTCCGACGCGCCCGCTACCGAAGGCGCCGTTCGTGTGGTGGTGGGAGCCGCGGCCGGAGGCGACCCGCTGGCGGTGGTGCCGCGTCTATCACCAAAGCAAGCACGCATCTGATGGGGCTACTTTCCGGGGATACGGGCCGCTTGCTCGGCTCGACCACCATCACGCGGCGCACCCACCGGTAGTCGACCCGAGCGGCCGGCGAATCCTCTACGTCGGTGAAGATCTCGCGACCTCGGCCAGCGAGGTGTTCGGCGAGAGCGGCAACGCGCGGCTTTGTCCTCGCTACCGGGTCTCTATCCTCGCGCCGACACGGCGTCTGGCGATGTTTGACCTCGCGCGAAAAGGGTCAGCCATGGCGATCGGGGCCTTGCCATCGCTTGCCGACGGAAGCGAGGCTCGACCGTTGACGCAGGAGTGGGCGCGCGCCATCTATGAAGATCAGCCGGCGGGACCGGAAGCCACCGGAATTCGCTACCGGACTGGCTACAACTTCGGTTACTCGCTCGCACTATGGGATTGCGACGACGGCGTCGAAATCGTCCGCGACGCCCGCGGACGTCGCCAAGACATGGCGCTCACCGACCCGCGCGTACTACTGCGGTTGCAAGTGCAAATGAGAAAGCGCCTGATCACAATCACCACGGTGTCCTCGGATGACTGCACCGAGTGCAAAAAGGCGACCTAAGCGCTGGCAGCATGGTTCATGAGAGCCAGACGGAAGGACAAGATGGATACCTGGGATGCGATCACTGCCCGACGCAATGTGCGCCAGTACAAGCCAGAGCCGGTGTCAGACGACGACCTGAACCGTATCGCCGAGGCCGGATGGCGAGCGCCTTCGGCGAAGAACCGCCAGGCGTGGGACTTCGTGATTGTCACCGACCGGCACCAGCTGCAGGAGCTTTCCACGGTGTGGCAGGGCGCCGGCCATATCGCGAAGGCCGCAGCCGCCGTCGCCTTCGTGATCCCCGAGCCGCCGGATGAGCGCCGAAAGGTGACCGACCAGTACGACGTCGGCCAAGCGACGATGGCGATGATGATCGCGGCTACCGACCTCGGTATCGGCACCGGCCATTCGTCGGTGGGGGATCAGGAGAAGGCCCGCGCGATCCTCGGCGTCCCCGATGGCTACCTGGTGGCCTACATGCTCGGCGTCGGCTATCCGGCTGATCGCCCACTCAAGCCCATTCGCAAACCGAACCGGCGGCCCTTCGACGAGGTCGTCCATCACG
>NZ_JBATXN010000617.1:0-1733 GCF_049673265.1 Mycobacterium sp.
CGATCGAGGTGAGGAATCGGTTCACACTGCCTCAACTTCCCCCGCACGGCCTTGTTAAGCCTGAACAGCGAACGAATTTTGATGTTACGCGGGTTTGGCTCCCAGGATGTACCAGCCGGTGTGGGCCCCGAGGAAGTCCCGGGCGATGTACAACACACCGAGCGCGACGAAGAACAGCGCCAATGCGTACAACGCCCAGCTGAGCGCGGTCAGCGCCGAATTCTTTGGCCACACGGCGGCATCGTCGTTGGCTGCGAGACCGGCGCCTACGGAGCCCGCCCTGACTGCGAGTGCGAACAGCGCAGGCATCCCGCTACCGAGGAGCAACCCGAAGATCAGGATCTTCAGCGAAGCCTCGTAGTTGAACCAGTGGCTCATTGCATGCCTACTTTCTTGGGTGGGGCGCTGTGCACTGCATCGGAAACCGCGCCGTTCCCGGCAGGGACTCCCGCGCCGACGGGGACCGAGGTTTGATCGATTTCGTCCAGCCCGGTGGTCAGGTCGCCCTTCCACTCAGCGTTGACGTTCGTGTGGTCGACCTTCGTCTTGCGCGAGCGCAGGTAGATCGCCGAGGCCACCGCCACCAGCAGCGCGAAGCCAATGATCGCGCCGGCGAAGCCACCGATACCGTGTGTCACCCAGTAGGTTATGGCGCCGACCAGACCGGCCGACGGCAGCGTGATCAGCCAGGCGGTCGCCATCCGGCCGGCAACGCCCCAGCGCACCTCCGCACCGGGCTTGCCGACCCCGCTGCCGAGCACGGATCCGGTTACCACCTGTGTGGTGGACAGGGCGTACCCGAAGTGAGCGGACAGCAGAATGATTACCGCAGAAGATGATTCGGCGGCCATGCCCTGTGGCGACTTGATTTCGACGAGTCCCTTACCCATGGTGCGGATGATTCGCCAGCCGCCGAAGTAGGTGCCCAACGCCATCGCCGTTGCACAGGCCAAAATGACCCAGAACGGGGGCAAGGCGGCGGTCCTGCTGACCGCACCGTAGGAGATCAGCGCCAGGAAGATGATGCCCATCGTTTTCTGCGCGTCGTTGGTGCCGTGTGCCAGCGAGACCAGCGACGCCGAGAAGATCTGGCCGCGGCGGAAAGCGGCCTCGCTGCGCTGCTCCGGGACGCCGCGATTGAGCCGGTAGACCAGAAAGGTGCCGATCGCGCCGACCAGGCCGGCCAACGCCACCGACACCAGGGCCGGGATGAGCACCCTGGACACCACGCCGGTCCAGATAACCCCGTGTCCGCCGACCGCGGCGATCATCGCGCCGACCATCCCGCCGACCAGGGCGTGCGACGAACTCGACGGGATACCCAGCAGCCAGGTCAGCAGGTTCCAGACGATCCCGCCGACGAGACCGGCGAAGACCAGGTCGAGGGTCACCAGATGACCGTTGATCAGATCCTTGGCGATCGTCGCCGCGACGGCGGTGGACAGGAATGCGCCGAGCAGGTTCAGCACCGCTGAGAGCGTTACCGCGGCTTTCGGCTTGAGTGCGCCGCTGGCGATGGAGGTGGCCATGGCGTTGCCGGTGTCATGAAACCCGTTCGTGAAATCGAATGCGAGGGCGGTGATCACGACGATGATCAGAAGGAACAACTGAAGGTTCACGGCGCTAATTCTGATGGTATGAGGGCGCGGTTGTCGAAAGAACGAGGCTTGGAAACGCAGGTATATTTCACTCGTCGTCAGATGTTCGCTTGGGGTTAACCTGCGGCCTTGGGA
>NZ_JBATXN010000618.1:0-5557 GCF_049673265.1 Mycobacterium sp.
CAGTGCTCGGCGGACGTGCGGGCCTGGATCTTGCCCGTGCCGTCCACGTGTCCCTGCACGATGTGGCCACCAAGTCGGCTGTTCAAAGCCGCGGCCCGTTCGAGGTTGACCGGGCTGCCGGCCGCCAATCGGCCCAAGCTGGACCGCTTCAACGTCTCGCCCATCACGTCGGCGGTGAACTGCCCCTCGGGCAGCACCTCGACCACCGTCAGACATACGCCGTTGACGGCGATCGAGTCGCCGTGACCGGCATCGGCGGTAACGACCGGACCGCGGATGGTGAAGCGCGCCGAATCGCCCAGGTCGTCTTTGCCGACTACCTCACCCAACTCCTCGACGATTCCGGTGAACACCGCCTCAGGCTAATGAGTCGGGCGTCCGCGCGCGATGTCGCCGTTACCTCGGGCTTCACCGGCGGCTAAATGGCACCCTCTACGATGCACGTATGCCGACGCCGCGCCGAATTGGCCCAATCCTCGCCGTCCTCGCCGCCCTGAGTATCGCCGCAGCTCTGGTCGGCGGCTGCTCGTCATCCAAGCAGTCCACCGCTCCGCTTCCGGACGCGGCCCAGCTGCTCGCCAAGTCCAACCTGACCACCAGAAATGTCAAGAGCGTGCACTTGCTGCTGTCGGTGAGCGGCACGATCAAGGGGCTGCCGGTCAAGACGCTGACCGGCGACCTGACCACCGCACCTGACACCGCGGCCAAAGGCGACGCCAATCTCACCGTGTTGGGCTCGGCTGTCGATGCTCAATTCGTGGTCGACGGCGGAACCCTGTACGCGGCGCTGACCCCGGGCCACTGGGAAAGCTTCGGTCCGGCGTCCGCTATTTATGACCCGTCGGAGATCCTCAACCCGAACACAGGTCTGGCCAACGTGTTGACCAACATCAGCAATCCCAAAGCGGAATCACGCGAAACCATCAACGGGCAAAGCACGGTCAAGATCACCGGGAAAGCCTCGGCCGACGCGGTCAATGGGCTTGCGCCGCAACTGAAAGCGACTCAGCCGTTGCCGGCGACAATGTGGGTCCAGGAAAACGGTGATCACCAATTGGTGCAGGCCAAGCTGGACCAAAGCGCGGGCAACTCCGTCCAAATGACGCTGTCGAACTGGAACGCGCCCGTGCAGGTCACCAAGCCCCCGGTAGCCGGATGACAACACCGCACGCCGGCCGCGGAGTCGCCATCGGCGCGGGCAGCCTCGCCGTACTGCTCGGTGCCCTCGATACCTATGTCGTGGTCACGATCATGCGCGACATCATCAACACCATCGGCATCCCGATCAACCACCTGCAACGAATCACGCCGATCGTCACCTGGTACCTGCTGGGTTACATCGCCGCGATGCCGTTGCTGGGCCGCGCCTCGGATCGATTCGGCCGCAAACTGCTGCTCCAGGTCAGCCTGGCCGCGTTCATCATCGGCTCGGTCGTCACCGCGCTGTCCACCGATCTGCATGTGTTGGTGGTCGGCCGCACCATACAAGGCGTGGCCAGCGGCGCACTGCTGCCGGTGACGCTCGCCCTGGGTGCGGATCTGTGGAGCCAGCGCAACCGGGCCGGGATCCTCGGCGGCATCGGCGCCGCCCAGGAGCTGGGCAGCGTGCTCGGCCCGCTTTACGGCATCCTCATCGTGTGGCTGACGAGTCGCTGGCAGGACGTCTTCTGGATCAACGTGCCGCTGGCACTGGCGGCGATGGTAATGATCCAATTCAGCCTGCCCTCACACGATCGCAGCGCCGACCCGGAAAAGATCGACTTGGTCGGCGGGCTGCTGCTGGCACTCACGTTGGGCCTGGCGGTGATCGGGCTGTATAACCCCTCGCCTAACGGACAGCAGGTGCTGCCCAGCTACGGACCGCCGCTGATCTATGCGGCCATAGCTTCGGCCGTGCTTTTCGCGGTGTGGGAGCGGTTTGCGCGCACCAAGCTGATCGAACCCACCGGGGTACGCTTCGGGCCCTTCCTGTCGGCGCTCGGCGCGTCACTGTGTGCCGGTGCGGCGCTGATGGTGACGCTCGTCGATGTCGAGTTGTTCGCCCAGGGCGTGCTCGGCAAGGAGCAAGACCAGGCGGCCATCCTGCTACTGCGTTTCCTGATCGCACTGCCAATCGGCGCACTGCTGGGCGGCTGGATCGCGACCAAGGTCGGCGACCGGGCGATGGCGTTCGTCGGGCTGCTGATCGCGGCCGGCGGCTACTGGCTGATCTCGAAGTGGTCGATCGATCTACTGAACCAGCACCACAACATCTTTGGCGTGTTGTCATTACCGGCATTGGACACCGACTTGGTGATCGCCGGGTTGGGGCTGGGTCTGGTGATCGGGCCGCTGACGTCGGCCAGCTTGCGGGTGGTGCCGTCGGCGCAGCACGGCATCGCCTCGGCTGCCGTGGTGGTGGCCCGGATGACAGGCATGCTCATCGGGGTGGCAGCGCTGAGCGCGTGGGGCTTTTATCAACTCCCCCACATCGTTGCGAAGCTGTCGGCACAAGTGCCGGCCGACGCCAGCCTGGCGGTCCGGATCGCGGCGCAGGCCACCCTCTACCGGCAGTCGTTCGCCCAGATGTACGGGGGCATCTTCACGGTGACGGCCATCGTCTGCGTGGTGGGAGCTGTGTTCGGGCTGCTGATCAGCAGCCGTCGCACCCATGCCGACGAGCCCGAACTGCATGAGGCGCAGCCCGTCGGCCCCCGGGTCTAGCGGGCTTTTCGCGCAAACGCAGTATTCGGCCGAAAAGCGGCGCACAATCGCCACGTGGCGCCCAGCGATGGGACCTCCTCCCGGCCGTCCGGCAGTTCTGCCGGTGGTGTGTTGATTGCGGCCTACGGCGTCGCTGCCTACCTGATTTTCCTGCTGACCTTCTTGTATCTGATCGGGTTCGTCGTCGACGCAGACTTCATGGTGGGCAACGTGCACATCGTGGGCAAAAGCATCGATCGCGGCGGCCTGGGCGACGGCAGTCTGACGGTCACCGCGGTGGTTATCGACGTGGCGTTGCTCGCGCTGTTCGCCGTGCAGCACAGCGTCATGGCCAGGCAGGGATTCAAACGGCTGTGGACCCGCATCGTGCCGCCGAGTGCAGAGCGATCGACGTATGTGCTTGCTTCCAATATCGTTCTGATCGTTCTGGTGCTGGCGTGGTTTCCCATCACCTACGACGTTTGGCGGGTCACCGCCCAGCCCTGGGCGGGGTTGCTGACGGCGATCGGCCTTGTTGGGTGGGCGATCGTCCTGCTAAGCACCCTTCTCATCGATCATTTCGATCTGTTCGGTCTGCGCCAGGTGTTCGCTCGGCTACGGGGGCGGCAGCTTGCCGAGCACAAATTCACGACGCCGCTTTTCTACCGCGCAGTGCGACACCCGCTTTACCTCGGTTTCCTGATCGCGTTCTGGGTCACACCGAGAATGACGTTGGGACACTTACTCTTTGCGGCCGCGACGACCGGATACATCTTGGTAGCAGTCCAATTCGAGGAGCGAGACCTGGTCGGCATATTCGGGGAGCAATACAGCGACTACCGTCGCCGCGTCCCCATGTTGATCCCAGGGCTGGGCGATCACACTCGACGCACCCGTCCGACCGGCTAGGTCGGTTGCGCCGACCCGACCGTCCTGATCGCATTGATCCAATCCGCGACATTCGGCACATAGAAGCCAATCTCGCCTCCGGGCGGCCCGATCGTTCAGACCGTTTTCGGACCGCGGCTCCCCTGGTTCATTTCATCGGCTGCCGCCTGTTTTTTGTCATGCCGCGCAGGGAGCCAAATATGCGTCGGCATTGGAATTGGAACTTTCATGCCGCAGCATCAAAGGCTGATTGTTGCGTGTTTCATTCACTATCGTGTCCCCATGGCATCGGGCTATCCCAATCTCGCCGCGCTCCCTCCCACTGCACCCAGTCCCAAGCGGCCGACCGATAAATCGGATGTGGTGGCGACGACCGTGCTGTTGGTCCTCGGCGCCTTTGTCTGGGCCGGTGCCGCCTGCATGGAGTTATTCGTCATGGCCTTCACCGACTACTGCCCCGCCCAAACCTGCAGCGCAGACCGGGCGTTTACGTCGATCACGGTTGGATTATCGGCAGCGGCTGCCCTCGTCGTCCTCGGTGCCGTCGTGGCCATCCTCCGAATTGTTCGACGGCGGTCGGGCTGGCCCTTCGCGGCAGCAGCTTTGGTGTTGTCCATAGCCGCTGAAGTCCTTGGCTTGGTTGGCTACGTGGCGGCGGTCGGCTATTGAGCCTTTGAGCCTTTACGGGCCAAACCAGGTCTCACAATTGCGGCCGGTGGACTTTTTATACAAGCCATATTTGTATTTGCTTATAACGTCACCGTCATCGGCCCAAACCATTAATCTCATGGTCACTGAAGCTCGCCAATCTGCGAGCAGTTCAACGTGACCTAGGAAGATGCCATGACACAACAACCGCCCATGCCACCGCCAGGTAACCCTGTGCCGCCACCACCCGGTAGTGGATATCCGGCGCCGGCGATGGGACCACCCGCGGCGGCGCTGCCCACCGAGGCGTACACCTCATGGATCCAACGTGTCGGCGCATACCTTATTGACGCCATACCGGTGGCGGTCGCCTACGGGATCGCTTTTGGCATCGGGATCGGCACCGGTAACAACTCCTGCGTCACCAATCCCGACGGCAACGGGGTAGCTTGCTCCTCGTCGTCTTCCGGTGTCGGGATTGCAGTTATGTTCCTGGCGTGGCTTGGCGTGCTCGCATATGCGATCTGGAACTGGGGCTATCGACAGGGTACGACGGGCTCGAGCGTCGGCAAGTCGGTGCTGAAGTTCAAGGTCGTCTCGGAGGCCACCGGCCAGCCCATCGGTTTCGGGATGTCGTTCGTGCGTCAGCTCGCGCACATCGTGGACTCGGCCATCTGCGGACTCGGCTACTTGTTCCCTCTATGGGATGCCAAGCGGCAGACACTGGCGGACAAGATCATGTCGACGGTCTGCGTTCCGATTACCTGACGCGATCGAAACTCTCTACGCGCGTTCGTTAGTCCGAGTAGCCGAGGTGCTCCGCCGACGCCTGCAGCAGCAGCGGCAGCTCCATATCGGCAGTGGACCAGCGTCCATGTGACCCAGCCACCTGCGTAATATCTCCGCGAGTTCTTCGGCACCCTGGGCATTCGTAACGCTCGAATTCGACGGCAAACCAGACGATCCCGTACCGCCCGACTTCGCCATCATCGGCCAGAAGCAGGATTCCGTCATCAAAGCCGGGCTACCCAGCTGACACGCAGGCGCAGCTGAGGGAGTTAGCGGGGTACCAGGCTGAGCAACAGATCTGGCCCGACGCGCTCGATGCCGTCATAGCGCCACCGCAGCGCGCGGGCGATGCTGGGCACGCCGACGTCGTCAACCGCGGTGATCGGTCCGCCGAGCAGGATCGGCGCAACGTAGGCCAGGATGCGGTCGATTACCCCCGCACGCAGGAACGCCCCCGCGAGCGTGGGTCCGCCCTCAAGCAGCACATCGGTGCGATCCGACAACGCCTTGAGCACTTCGGCCGGATCACGGGTGCGGATCACCATCGTCC
>NZ_JBATXN010000619.1:0-13066 GCF_049673265.1 Mycobacterium sp.
CATGGGCGCTCAACGGAATTGAGTAATGCTTCCCGCTTTTGCGGCCAGTGAAGTCGACCACCATCAGCTGGTTGCGTGCTGGACCCGCCAACGGGGTGTGCAGCAGCATTTTCATCATCGGGTTGACGAGGCGCAGTAATGCCTCGGGTGGGTGCGATACGGTGATCGCGCTTGACTGTTCGGTCATTGCCTCACGCTAGCCCTCACGACGGGTTCCATGGGCGGTATCTCGGCCGCGGGGCGGCCTTTACTGCGTCTTGCAAAGCCGTTTCTGGCTCCGCGGATGGTTTGCTGGCGTAGCATAGCGGCGCCCAAGCAGTTGGAGGCGCGGATGACCAACACGCAAAGCCCGCCTGTCACTGCCGAAGGACTGCTGAAAGACGTCAAGGCTTTCTTCGATCACGGCGAATTCTTCCGCGCCTACGACCAGGCGACCGACGCGCTGGAGCTGTTTCCCGACAACGTCGGTCTCGCACATCGCGCGGTGCTCAGCCTGGCCAATGCCGGCGCGACTTCGCTTGCGCTCGAGAAGTACTACGAATTCGGCCTCGACAAGCGACCGGAGACCGACGCCCGCAGCTTGCTCGGCCGGCTGAAGAAGGACCAGGCCTTCGCCGAGACGGGCGAGGCGCGCGCCGCGTTGTTCCGCGAGGGCCGCGCACATTATGAAGGTGCCTTCCGCGCCGCCACCGACGCCGGCGACCCGCAGGCCTATTACCCCGCGATCAATGCCGCAACGCTTGCCCTGTTCGCCGGCGATACCGAGGCTGCTGACCGGCTCGCCGGCGACGTTCTCGACCTTCTGAAGCCGCGCATCGCGAATCTGGATGACGCTGCGCCCGACCGCTATTGGGTGCTGGCGACCGCACTCGAAGCGCATCTTGCGGCGGGTGATCTCGACGCGGCGGGTGGGCTGGTCGACCAAGTCGTCGCCGCAGCCGGCCATGACGACGCCGCGCTGGCCACCACCGGCCGGCAGCTTGAACGCATCGTCGCGGCGAAGAAGCTCGACCCCGGCGTGCTCGGTGCGTTCAAGCCACCGACCGTCGTCCATTTCCTCGGCAGCAATAAGCAGGCGACGACGACGGCGGCCGATATCACCGCGCTGCTCAAGGGGATTCGTATCGGCGCGGCCTACGGCTCGCTCGCCGCCGGCGCGGACATCTTGTTCGCCGAGGCGCTGCTCGAACGCGGCGTCGCGCTGAATATCGTATTGCCCTTCGGCACAGCTGATTTCATCGAAGAGTTAGTCCGCCCGGCGGGCGAGGACTGGGTCATGCGCTTCGAGGCCTGTCTCGCCGCGGCCAAGACCGTGCGCTTCGCGACGGAGGACGCGTATTTGGGCGACGATCAGCTCTTCCCCTACAGCAGCAGCCTGGCGATGGGTCTCGCCAGCCTGTGCGCCCGGCATCTGCATGCGCCGCTGATCCAGTTGGCGGTGTGGGACGGTGTCGTCGATGAAGGCGCGATCGTCGACACCGCCGCCGACATGAGCGCTTGGCGCGAGGCCGGCCATCCGGTCAAACTCGTGCCGACCGGTCAAGACGCGGATCTTGAGAAGCTTCCACCCTGGCACCGTCCGAAGGTTGCTCGCGGCCGACGCGACACGCGGGCAATGCTTTTCGGCGACATCCACGGCTTCAGCAAGCTGACCGACGCCCAACTGCCGCACTTCACCCAGGCGATCATGGGCACGTTGGGTGAGGTGGCGCGCGGCCACAAGCAGCACATCACCTTCGTAAACACTTGGGGAGACGGTATTTTCGTCGTCTTTCGCGATGCCGGCCGAGCAGCCGCTTGTGCGCTCGACATGCAGGACGCGCTGAGCGCCATCGACCTCACAGCCGCTGGGCTGCCCGACACGCTCAAGTTGCGCCTCGGCGGCCATCTCGGACCGGTCTACGAGCTCGACGATCCGATCACCGACCGGCCCAACTATTACGGCGCCCATGTCAGCCGCGCCGCACGCATCGAGCCGATCACACCCGAAGGCTGCGTCTACGTCACCGAGACCTTTGCGGCAATGTTGGCGCTGCACAACGCCGATCGGTTCTCCTGCGACTACGTCGGCAACACGGAGATGGCCAAGCATTACGGTCGGCTGCGCATGTTCTTGCTTCGGCGCGCGACCGACGGCAAAGGGCCGCCCGTGCTGGGCGATATCGAGCGCGCGGCGGGCTAGCGCTATTCCGCCTTCCGGCAGATCACAAGCGCCTCGACGTAGTCCCAGCGATAGCGGTCGGGGGCGTCCGCGACGCGCTGCTCGAGCTCTCCGAAGAACTCGGCGAGCAGGCCCGCAGCGCGGGCTTCGCCCTCGTGCGCAAAGGCACGCAGGAGGAGCGGCCCTCCCCACGCGGCCACGCTTAGGACGTATTCCCGCGCGAACACCGCGGGATCGTCGTGCCAGTAAGGGTTGTCGAGGCGGAACAGCTCGGCGCTCTCGAGTTCGAGGCCGGCGAAGCGCCCGCCGCCCGCCTCGAAGGGTGCCCGGAACTCGTCGATTGTGCGCGCCCAGACCGGAACGACGGCTGCGGCGACGGTGGCGTCGCTAATGCGGCCCGCGCGGCACCAATCGGCGAGCAGCGAGTTCATCTGCCCGATGATCTCGTCGTAGAGCCCGGTCCTGTGCGGGCATGGGGCGGTGGAGGCCGGGATCGCGGCGATAAACGACCCGCCCGGCGCCAGCTCCACCGCCCGCATCTCAAGCAAGCGCTCCCAATTCCGCGCAGCGGCGATGCGCCAGGCGCGGCGCTCGTCGTCGTTCACATGGTTGGGGTGGCCGGGGAAGATCGAACCGCTCACGGCCAGGTCGACGGCGTCGGGGACCCAGTGCATGCACGTCCCGGACACCGCGACGTGCACTGTGCCCGGTGGAAGGGAGGGCGCCTGGTGGAGGGGGATTCCGGCCATGGAGACGACCGTGGCGGGAGCTGAGTCGCGATCGAGCGCGCGCCGGCAGGCCTCGCCGTGGGTCTCCGGCATGGCGTAGTGGGCGCCCGTTCCGGCGTCGGCGACCTCGGGGCCGGCCTCGCCCGGCGCAGGGATCACGACCGCCGCCGAGCCGAAGGAGTCCCGCAAATGAGCGGCGGCGACGCCCCACGCGTTGGTCGGGAGATCGACGAGCGCGTAGATCAGCGGTCGGCCGGCGCGCAGGTCCGCGAGATCGCGGATGAGGCCGTGGGAGTTCACTCCATCGGCGGCGCCCAGATCGGCCACTCGCAGCACCGGCTCGTCCGTAAACCGTTCCGCGGCCGCCAGCACGGCTGGGTGGGTCGCCTCAAACGAGGCGCGCTGCGAAAGAGCATGCCGCGCATAGTCATCCGCCATGCTTGAGAGTTCAGGGCGATGTGCTGGCGTGGCGCGCCCGGCCCTATCGTCCCGCAAAACGATGTTCGCTCAGGGGACCGCAGCGGATATCGAAACGCTCCCGGACTGAGTCAAGAACACGGCGCTGGCGCTCGCGTTCGCGGCGGTGGGTTAGCACGAACCGCATCATGCCCGGCAAGCGGCGCGGCAGCGGGTACCACCTCTCGAAATCGAGGCCGTTCTCGTTGAACACGCGACTGGGGACCTTCTCGTAGATAAGGCTGAGGTTGTGCTGGACGAGCGCGAAGAGCACGTACGGGAACGCCACCGGTGCCGCGCGCCTCAGTTCCTGCCAGTCGACTTCGTAGAGCGGGATCTCACTGAGCTTGTCCAAGAACAGCAGGTGGCCCAAGAAGTACCCCATGAACGCAGGTAAGTGCAATATTGCCGACCGCACATTGATCGAAACGACTGCGCCACTGGGCGAAACGTACGGCTCGTACGGGTGTTCGCGGTCGAGTCCGAGGTATCCTGTGCAGTTGACGACCCAGCTGCCCGGTTCGATCGCCTTGGTCGATCCGCTCCGAAACACCAATTCGGTTGTGCCATGGCGATCGACAGCGTCCTCCAGGTAGTCCATGACGAGATCGTTGAGGCCGGCCGAGATGGTGCGGTTTTCGGCCTCAGACAGCACCCCGAGCACGAAGTTGCCCGCTTGCGGGGTCAAGAAGGTGCCGTAAGTGTTGCGAAACCACGATTGGACCTCTGCTTCGTTCGTGCCGTCGTACCGACGACCCATCTGCGCGGCGATGGTGCTCCCCGGCGTGCCTTTCCACCACCGCCGCGCGCCGCTCGGTAACAGGTGCTCGCGGCTGGAGAAGAATGTTCCTTGGCCGGCGACGAGGTTTACCTGGCGACCGGGGTACGTCGTGATCAGTGCGTGTGCGGTGTCCATCGCGGTCTTTCCGCCGCCGATGATCCACACCGGCGCAACGCTTTCGCTGATGTCGCCCGCCCGGACGTCGCAGTAGTCCGGCGACACCGAATGGACGCGTTTGCTCGAGATGGCGAGCGGTTCGTTCGGCGTGACTCCGATTCCGTAGGCTTTGATTAATCGCTTGGCCTCGACGACGAGTATCCGGCCGTCGGCAGCCCGACAGCGGACGCGCACGATTCCGTCCGCTTCTTCCTCCGACTCGAATTCCCAGCCGTAGTACTCGTCGACCTGGACGCTCTGCCTTATCACGTCGATGCAGTGCTGAAAATGGTCGAGCACCTCGTCTTTGGTCGCCAAGTGGCTGCGATCTTTGCCGAGCGTCCATTCGATGTTCCCCGCGGTGAACATGGGGTGCGGTTGGTGCAGTCGCACATAGGAGTACACGTCGACCCACATGCCGCCGACGCGCCCTCGACGATCAATCAGGATCACCTTTTGGTCCCGCGACAGGTATTGGCTCGCGGCGAACAAGGCGTTTAGACCGGCGATTCCGGCTCCGACGATGCAAGCGTCGCAGGTTTCCATCTGCGGCTGGGGTGCGGGCATCAGACCACCTTTCCTTGCAGAGGCGTCAAGTATGTGTCCGCACCGCGCTGCCGGGATCAGTAATCGACTACTTAATCACCTGCCGGGAGCATCAGCTGGGCGATATCGTGTTTGCAGCTTGCGAGGGCTTTCGCTAAAGGAGGCGTGAGTGCAGGGCACGCCGTTTGGGCGCTATCGCCTGGTGGAGTTGCTGGGCCATGGCGGCATGGGCGAGGTGTGGCGGGCCCATGACACCGAGACCGACCGGATCGTGGCCATTAAGGTCTTGCCTGCGCATTTGTATGAGGACGAGGAGTTTCAGCGGCGGTTCCGCAGGGAAGCCCACGCCGCCGCGCGCTTGAACAGCCCGCACGTCATTCCCATCCATAACTACGGCGAAATCGACGGTCGGCTCTACGTGGATATGCGCCTGATTGAAGGGCGCGACCTGCAGGCCGTACTCGCCGAGGGTCCCCTGGAGCTCGCCCGGGCGGTGCACATCATCGAGCAGGTCGCTATGGCCCTGCATGCCGCCCATGAGGTGGGTTTGCTGCACCGTGACATCAAACCCTCCAACATCTTGATCGATCGCAACGACTTCGCCTACCTGATCGATTTCGGGATCGCCCGGGCCGCCGACGAAACGCGAATGACCAAGTCCGGCTTCATGATCGGCACCTTCCAGTACATCGCTCCCGAGCGTCTAGGCACCGGAGCCGAGGATGCCCGTGCCGACATCTACTCGTTGGCCTGTGTGCTGTACGAATGCCTGACCGGAAATCCGCCTTTTGACGCTGACTCGATGGCACGCCTGGTTGCCGCACACTTGAGCACGCCGCCGCCTCGACCCTCGATCAACCGACCGGATGTGCCCCCGCGGATCGACGAAGTCATCGCGACCGGGATGGCCAAAGACCCCGATCAGCGGTATGCGACGACCATCGAGTTGGCCCGCGCCGCCCGCGGTGCCATCACAGAGCCCATTGCACGACCGACACCGGGTCCGGCGTTTCTCGCAGCGACGAAGGAGGCGGGCAATCGTCCCACCGCCGAGCCCGGGCTCGCCGCCACCCGCCAAAGCTGGCCGCCCCCCGGGCAACCCTGGCCCGCTGACCAGCTACGCCCTGAGCCAGTTTCGATCCCATGGCGGCGCCATCGCCGACCGGGCCTGATCGTCGCGATCGTCGCGGCCGTCGGTATCCTGGCCGCCGGCGTCGGCCTCACCGGCTATCTGCTCTGGCGGCCCGCCACCAACTCGCGGCCCTCCGCCGCCACCACCACCACCAGAACTGTCGCGGCGCCGACCACGACCACCCCGACCACCGCGACACCCGTAGCGGAGAGCGCGCTCCAGGGCCTGCTGCTCTACCCCGAACAACTCGACACCGTCATGGGTACCACCGGGATGACGCTCGTCGGGCCCAAGTATCCGACTTCGACGTTTGACAACACCAAATATGTGCCGGACAAGGCTTGCATACCCCAGTCCGATCCGGCGACAGCCACGGCCTTATCCGGCAGTAGCTGGACCGCCGTGTCCGGACAGGAGCTCAACGATCAGCCCGGCGGCAAACCGAATCATCGTGTCACCCAGTATGTGATTTTGTTTCCCTCCGCGCGGGATGCCGACGCCTTCTTCACCGCCTCGACCCAACAGTGGCCGACCTGCTCCAACCGGCAGTTCCACTTGACGGGCGAGGGCGTACCAGACAATGTGTGGACCGTGGGGCCCGTCTCTAACACCGACGGCGCCCTGAGCGCTCACAAAACCCTCGAGCCCGGCTATTGGGAATGGCAGACGTGTCAGCGGGCGCTGACCGTGGCCAACAATGTCGCTATCGATGTCAAGGCGTGCAGCCAAAATCAGTCCGACTCGCAGTCGGACGCCGGCGTGAACATCGCCCGTCAGATCGCCGCCAAAGTACCCACAACTTAGGGATGACGCGGCGGTTGGTCGAGGTAGCGGCGCGCGCCCCAGTAGTCCGCGCCCAGTCGAACCGGGGTGATGCGCACTGGTGTTGTCGAGTCGTAGGCCTCGATCATCTGGCGGTCACCGGAATACATGGCCACGTGGTAGATCGCGCCGGGGTTGTCGGGGTCGGTGCTGCCGTGCGAGTAGAAGAGCAGATCGCCGGGCTGCAGCGCGGATTTGTCGACGGGATGGCCCTGGCTGTCGGCGGCTTGCGCATCGGCGTCGCGCGGGAGGGTAATTCCGTGCACCTGGTAGATGGTGGAGGTGAAACCGGAGCAGTCGAACCCGAATCCGGCACGCCCGCCCCACAGGTAGGGAACGTTGACGAACGCGGTGGCGTACCGAACCAGATCGACTGCAGTGGGATGCGGTATGTCCGTGGGCTTGTCGTAGACCGCCACCGTTCGCGCATCCAGCCACCTCGGGCCGCGATCGGGGGTGGCCACCTCAACCGCCGTGTCGGTGTGGTTCAGCACGGGAAGCCTTGTGTTGGTGCTGATCTCGAGGTCGCGTTCGGAGAGTCCGGAATCGCGGTACAACCAGGTGGTTACGCCGCGATCGGCGAGCGCGAACGAAGCGCGGTCGTTCAGTGCATCGGTTGTCAACTGGGCCTTGGGAATCCAGCCGGGGTAGCCCTGTGCGTTCTTCGGTGTCGGCTGGCCGGGCACGAGTACTTCGTCCCAGTCGCCCTGCTGCCCGACCACGATGACACGGTCGCCGAACAGCGCCTGCGTCTGGGTGAGATTGTCCGAGGTGAGCGCTTCCTGCTGGGCCGGCGTCATATCCGACAGCCAGCCGCGAATATCGACCGGATTGGTCAGGGCGCGATGGTCGACCGGACGCGGGCTCTGCGGCGTGGTCCACACCGTGGCCACCGAAACGGCGACAAAGGTGCCGGGTGGCGTCGGACCGGGTCCCGTCGTCGCAGCCGGGCTCGTCGTGGCGCGGGGCCGCATCGGTGCGGGGCGGGCGTGATTGTCGCCGCCCGACGGTTTGCCCACAGTGCAGCCAGAAATGACGATCACCGCCGCGGCAAACACGACATACAACCGGCGCACTGCTCAGCCCAGGGCCCGGGCGGCCGCCGTAGCCACATCACCTCGCAGATACGCGATCGGAGGATCGTCGCGCGGATCGATCGCGCTCGTGAACAGGATGACGTAGGCATCCGAGCGGGGGTCCATCCACAGCGAGGTTCCGGTAAAGCCGGTGTGGCCGAAGCTGCCGATCGGAAAGATCATGCCGCGCGTTCCGGAATAGGCGGTATCGATATCCCAGCCGAAGCCCCGCAGGTTTTGTCCCCTGACCGCCGGGTAACGCGGAGCCAGCAGCGGATCGTATGTGTTTGGTGTCTTCGCGATGGCTTCTTGGGAGGCGTTGTTGGCTGCTTGGACTTGCTCGGGCGTATGTCCGGGCTGCTGGGGACTCGTCATCAACTCCAAAGTCTCTTGCTTCAGCGGAAACTTGCTCGGGCGGCCCGCAAGCCGATCGAGCAGCGCCTGCGCAAAGAGGCCGACATCGTGCGCCGTCGAGAACACACCGGCATGCCCGGCTACCCCACCCATGCGACGCGTCGTCGGGTCAAACACAACGCCCCGAAGCAGGAAATCGAAATCGGGATTCTTGGCTGGATCGCCTCTGCTTTCGTCGTCGTGCGTCGTCGGTGCGATGCGCGACAACAGGTTCGTGCTCCACGTGCCTGCAGGACAAGGTTCCGGCATGCCCCCTATTGGCGCGGGCGCCCAGGCAATCGCAGCTCCTCGCATCACATGTGGACCACATGCTTTGTCCGGCGGAAGGTAGCGGGTTTCGTTCATGCCAAGCGGCGCAAAGACATTCTGCTCAACGTAAACATCTTCAGCCTCGCCGGTGAGTTTCTCGATCAGCGCTCCAAGCACAATGAAGTTGATGTCGGCGTAGTTGAAAACCTCACCGGGAGACGACTGCAGCGGCGTGGTGAGCGCACGGTGAATGCCTTCGGCTTTGTCGGATCGGTCGAGTCCCCATGGATCCCCGAGGTTTACGTCTTCCGGTTCGCCTGACGTGTGCGTCAGCAACATGCGAAGCGTCACCTGGGCACGCTGTGCATCGTTGGCGGTGTTGAAGTCAGGCAAATACTTCTGCACGGGATCGTCGAATTGCACCTTGCCTTGTTCGTAAAGCTGCATGACCGCGGTCGCCGTGGCGAGGGCCTTCGTCACTGACGCGATGTCGAAGATGGTGTCCTCGGTCATCGGCTCCGCGGGTGCGGGCGATCCGTCGAGTCCCGGTTCGCCGGCAGGCTTGCGCAAGCCATACGCCTGATCGAAGACGACCTTGCCGGCATGCCCAATCACCACCACGCCACCTGGTGCCGTGCCTTTCGCAATCGCATCGTTCATCAGCTTGGAGACCATTGCGAAGTCCGGTGCGGGACCCGCATCGGGCGCCGGCCTAGGCGCGGGGGCCGCGACGGGTGCCGGCGTAGGCGGGGGAACCGCAACCGGCGGCGGTGTGGGCGCGGGGACGGCAACTGGCACCGGCGTTGCCTGCGCGATGTCTCTTACCGCTGTGTGCGCTGCGTGGCCACACGAGGAAATCGCCGCGAGGGTAAGCAAGGCAATTCCCATTGCCATTGCTTTTCGCACCGATGGCACCGTGCTCACGCCAACATCGTGTCACCACTAGCCAGCCAGCGTGGGCCATATCGCCGCTGCGATCCGGCGCGGCTGTTGAACCCTAAGGGTTTCGACGTGCCCCGCTGCGGGCGCGATCCTGCCTCGGTCCATGTGCGCCGGCGCGCTGGCCGCCGCGAGCAGGGCGGCGTCGCGGCCGAGCGGATGGGGCGCTAACAGGTTTGGCGGCCGGAGCCTGGTAGGGCGCGATGTCGCCGACCAGCTTGACGACGGGATCCGACGCAGCGGTGACCTGCTGCGGGCTGACGGCGATACCGGCTCTGCGCAAAAGCGCCGAAGCGTCTCTGCGTTGTTCGGGCAGTACGACGGTGACGACGTCGCCGGCGCTGCCGGCCCGTGCGGTGCGCCCGGAGCGGTGCAGGTACGCCTTGTGCTCGGCGGGCGGGTCCACGTGCACCACCAACTGCACCTCGTCGACGTGCACGCCGCGGGCTGCGATGTCGGTGGCAACCAACACCCGCGCGGTTCCCGCGGTGAAGGCGGCCAGGTTGCGGTCGCGGGCAGGCTGAGAGAGGTTGCCGTGCAAGTCAACTGAGGGCACGCCAGCTTCGGTGAGCTGACGGGCCAGCTTGCGGGCCTGATGTTTGGTGCGCATAAACAGGATTCGCCGACCGGTGCCAGAGGCCAGCCGGTGCACCAAGTCTTTTTTGGCGTCGTTGCCGGCGACATGAAAGACATGGTGGGTCATCTCGGGCACCGGCGAGTTGGCCTCATCGACGGAGTGCATCACGTGGTTGCGCAGGAACCGTTTGACGATCTTGTCGACGTCGTTGTCCAGCGTTGCCGAGAACAGCAGCCGCTGACCCCTCGCCGGCGTGGCAGCCAGGATTCGGGTGACCACCGGTAGGAATCCGAGGTCGGCCATGTGGTCGGCCTCGTCGAGCACCGTGATGTCAACTGCGTCGAGGCTGATAAGTCGTTGGCGCATAAGGTCGTCCAGTCGCCCGGGGCAGGCGACGACGATGTCGACGCCGGAGCGCAGCGCGGAAACCTGACGATTTTGTGGCACTCCGCCGAAGATCGTGGTGACCTTCAGGCCGTAGCGGTCGGCCAGCGGCGCCAGCGTTGCGGTGATTTGGGTTGCCAGCTCGCGGGTGGGTGCCAGCACCAGGCCGGTCGGCCGGGCGGGCTGCCGCTTGGCCGATGCGAGGCGGGCCACCAACGGAATTGAGAAGGCCAAGGTTTTGCCGCTGCCAGTTTTGCCGCGGCCCAGCACGTCTCGGCCGGCCAGCGTGTCGGGCAGGGTGTTGATTTGGATCGGGAAGGGTTCGGTGATGCCGAGGTCGGTGAGCGCACTGACAAGCGGTGCGGGCACGCCGAGGTCGGCAAAGGTTTGGGTAGTCACGGGTGTGCGGTGCCTTTCAGGCATCGGGTGTGCAAGCACAGATTGGCGAGATTGCCGGTGGGCAAAATCGATCGCCGCGAAAAGAGTTGGAGTGGAAATCCCAGACGGGGCATTTCACGACGTGTCGGCATCTTGTGACGCCAACGTTGATTGCGAGCCTAGCCCATGAGCGGGGCTTTCCGATCGCCGGAGCATCAGGGTGTGAGCAACGACACCAGCGCTGTCTCGGCCGCCGGGATTTGCGAATTTCGACCTTTTACGACCGAAAGTGGATAGCATTTGTTTGCTGGAACAGCAAAATGCTGTGGGGGCAGGGGGCAACATGACGATGAAAGTCAAGATCGTCGGCGTCTTCTCGATCTGCACTGCATGCGCAACGGCTCTGGGCGCCGTTGCTGGTTCTGCTGCGCGCGCCGACGATTTGGCGGCCGCGATCTACAGCGGCGTCAACCAGCTTCGCCAGACGTGCGGCGTGATCCGCGACGACCCGCGTTTGACGTCAGCGGCGCAACGGCAGGCCGACGACATGATGAATAACGGTGTGGGCGGCGGCCATATCGGTTCGGACGGCTCTTCACCGCTGACGCGTATCGCGGATGCGGGCTCCACCAAGCCCGACTACACGGGTGAGATCATCTACTGGGGCACCGGATCCCGTGCGACTGCGAGCGCAGCGCTCGACTGGTGGATGCAAAGTCCTGCACACCGAGCGGTCATCCTGGACTGCGGATTCACCGCCGCCGGCTTCGCAATCAGCTGGGACGGCAACAAGATGATCGCCGTCGGTGACTTCGCGGGTCCGTAAATGATTACTCTCGCACCTGGCGGGTGACTAGGCCTTTAGTGGACCGGGAATCGATGACGCACCGGGAATCGACTTGCTCACCTTCTCGTTCGTCGCCGTAGTAAAGGCGATACCCCTCGATGACCATATGGTCGCCGTCTGAGTCCTTGTGGGTGACACTCGTTGTGCCGTCCGCCGTTCGGGTGACGGTGAACCACTGACCGGACTCGGGATCTTGGATCGTGTCGCCCTCCTGGATCTCGGCCAGCGGCACCTGCTCTGTTACATGTTCCGAACTCATGACCCCAGGATTCTCCGGCCATCGGCACCGGTCAATCCCAGCTTTACCGCCCGCTGCCACTTAGCGGCCCGATCACCGGCGCATTGACCAGGAAACGGACGGCGCCGCTTTAATGTCCATCGCTCAACGGTCTGCGGTGCCGGACGCTGCAGTAGCTAATCACCCTTCCGCTACGTGACGAACGCGCGCAGGATGGAGGGGCCGCGATTTCATCAGGACGAGAAGGGAGCGGGCGATGAAGGCGAATGTCGGCGACTACCTCGTGGTCAAGGGCACCACCACCGAACGGCATGATCAGCATGCTGAGATCATCGAGGTGCGCTCTCAAGACGGTTCTCCGCCCTACGTGGTGCGTTGGCAGGTGACCGGGCACGAGGCGACGGTGTACCCCGGGTCTGACGCGGTGGTCGTCAGCGCCGCCGAGCACACCGAAGCCGCACGACGCGCTGCCGCGCGGGCCGGCCACGCCGCGACATAGCCGCACAGCGGCTCCGTGAGACTTGCTGGGCCAGAGCGCAATTCGACGACGGTCAACGTGTCTGCGAACGTTCGACTTCCAGGCCGCTGGCGTCGTCGGGGATCCGTGGCGGGTCCGAGGGCGTAGCGGCTTGGTCGTCAGGGCTCCCGGATGCTTCTGGCGTTGCTCGTTCCAGGAACCGGAGCAGTTCGACGGGGAAGGGAAGCACCAGGGTGGAGTTCTTCTCCGCGGCGACCTCGACCACGGTTTCCAAGAGCCGCAACTGAAGCGCAGCCGGGTGCACGGTCATCGCCTCGGCCGCTAGGGCCAGTTTTTCGGAAGCCTGCAGTTCGCCGTCTGCGGTGATCACCCGAGCGCGCCGCTCACGCTCCGCCTCGGCTTGGCGCGCGATCGACCGCTTCATCGAATCCGGAAGTACTACGTCCTTGATTTCCACGCGGTCGATGTGAACGCCCCAGCCCGCAGCGGGGCTGTCGATCATCAACTCGAGGCCCTGATTGAGGCCCTCGCGGTTGCTGAGTAGGTCGTCCAGGTCGCTTTTGCCGATGATTGAACGCAGCGATGTCTGCGCGACCTGGCCAATAGCGGACACATAGTTCTCTACGCCGACAACCACACGCACCGGATCCGCGACGCTGAAATAGATGACGGCATCCACCCGCACGGTCACGTTGTCGCGGGTG
>NZ_JBATXN010000620.1:0-5096 GCF_049673265.1 Mycobacterium sp.
TATCCGATCTGAACACCGGTGGCGGGAACGGTTGTGGCGGTCATGGCCCAAGTATGTCTCAAAAGTCTCATAATTATACGTAATGCGACAATGGTTTTGAGGCAACTTCTGATCCGCGTTGAGTGAGAGTCTTGTGCCCACGGATGTGGGCAGGAAGGCTCGATTCGGATATGGCAACGAGGAAGCGGCACACCCCTGAGCAGGTTGTGCGCAAGCTGGCGGAGGCGGATCGGCTGCTGGGCGAGGGCATGTGGGAACTGATCAAGATGTCGCGGCGCTACGAATTGTCGATCCTGCGCGAACGCAGCGCCGCTCGCGCGACCGTCACGGGGTGGTTAAGCAGAGTCATGATCCGACCGGTCAGGGTGTTGAGTTCGCGAGCGACACCGAGCTGGATGAACAGCGAAAGGCGGTCGTAGTAGACGCGTTCGCTAACGAGGTCGGGGCCATCGAACTGGAAGATCAACAACACCGGCCATTCGAGGCGGCGGCCGGTCGGCGGCAGGCCGCGAAAGGGTCCCCGGTGGGTGCCGTGCATGCACGTCTCAGTCATCACGCGGTCACCGTGGTGACACAGTGAGCCGGGCTTGATGTCGAAGTGCAGGTCTGGAAGAGCGGCAAAGAGTTCACGGTAGCTGGCGGCGACCGCGTCAGGACCGTCGGCGACCTCCCCGGGCAATTCCGTTCGCGCGGCACCGGGTTTGAATGTCGCGAGCGTCGCCGTGACGTCCTGCCGATTTTCTGCTTCGAGATGCGCTAGGACAGTTTGCTCACGCGATTGCCGCAGGCCCGCATCCACCTCGGCCGCCTCGGTCATATCGCTCCCTCGCTCGCGGCCGATCTACGCCAACGGCAGTGTAATTGATGGCGGGGATCGCAGTGCTACTAAAGCATCACGTCCGCCGGAGCTAGGCTTGCATGGTGAATGCCAACGGCGGACACGGGCGTTGTGTCCACTGGACACATCTAGACCCATTTTCCCAGTTCACTACTGACACTTTCAAGGCACTCTCGGACACGGTAAGCCTGTTTAACCAGGTCAAACCGTTAAAGTAGGAGATTATTTAGATGACCTACGACCTGATCATCCGCAACGGCAGCATCGTCGACGGGCTCGGAGGCGAACCATACGTCGGTGACGTTGCGGTACGCGACGGCGCCATCGCCGCGGTCGGTGCCGTGAACGGCGCTCACGCCGCGCGGGAGATCGACGCAACGGGGCTGCTGGTCACGCCCGGCTTCGTCGATTTGCACACCCACTACGACGGCCAGTCCATCTGGTCGGATCGGCTGACTCCGTCATCCGCGCACGGGGTGACCACTGTGGTGATGGGCAACTGCGGCGTCGGCTTCGCACCCTGCCGGCAAGCCGACCACGACGTGCTGGTTGACGTGATGGCCGGGGTTGAGGACATTCCCGGTGTCGTGATGACCGACGGCCTGCCCTGGACATGGGAGACCTTCCCCGAATACCTGGATGCGCTCGACGCCGGCAAACGCGATATCGACGTGGCCGCTTACCTTCCGCACTCGCCGTTGCGGGTCTACGTGATGGGTCAGCGTGGAGCCGACCGCGAGCCGGCCACCGCCGAAGACCTCGCGAAAATGCGTGCGCTCGCCAAGGAAGCGATCGAAGTGGGCGCGCTGGGGTTCGCGTCGTCGCGGCTGACCATCCACAAAACCGAAAGCGGTTCGCCCATCCCGAGTTACGAGGCTGCTCGCGAGGAGATCGAAGAGATCGCCCGCGGCGTAGTCGACGGCGGCGGTGGTCTGCTGCAATTCGTGCCCGACATTCCTGCCGGCGGTTACCAGCCGGTGCTGCAAACGGTGTTCGACGTCGCCGAGGACGTCGGGCTACCGGTCACCTTCACCCTCGTCGTCGCCAACGCCGGCGACCCGACGTGGCCGGACGCCATCACGATGATCGAGAAGGCAAATAGCGGAGCGGCGGCTGGCCATCCTTCAGTCACCGCGCAGCTGCTGCCGCGCCCGATCGGTCTGATCATCGGGTTGCAACTGTCCGCCAACCCGTTCGTGCTCTACCCCAGCTACCGCGAGATCGCCCACCTGCCGCTGGCCGAGCGGGTGGCCGAGATGCGCAAGCCCGAGGTCCGCGCCCGCATCCTCGCCGACAAGCCCGGCCAAGGCCACCCGATCCTGTTCGTGACGCAGATGTGGGACTGGATCTTCCCGCTGACCGACGACCCGAACTACGAGCCCGACCCGTCCACGAGTATCGGGGCCCGGGCGCGGGCCCGCGGGGTCAACCCGATGGAAGAGGCGTACGACCGGCTGCTCGACGACGAAGGTCACGCGATGCTGTTGGTCGCTACCAGCAACTTGGAGCGCAATTCGCTGGACACCGTCGGCGAGCTCCTGCATCGCGACGATGTGGTGCTCGGTCTCGGCGACGGCGGCGCGCACTACGGCATGATCTGCGACGCCAGCTATTCGACGTACTTCCTGGCGCACTGGGCGCGCGACCGCAAGTCCGGGCGATTCTCGGTGCCCGACGCCGTCCGGGAGCTGACCTCGGTGCCCGCTCGCGTCGCCGGGCTGGGCGACCGCGGCCGCATTGCGGTCGGCTACAAGGCCGACCTCAACGTCATCGACCATGCGGCGCTGCGGCTGCACAAGCCAGTGATCACCCACGACCTGCCGGCGGGTGGGCGGCGGCTGGACCAGACCGCCGACGGCTATGTTGCGACGGTGGTCTCTGGTGAGGTGATCGCCGAGAACGGCGTGCCCACCGACGCCCGACCCGGCAAGTTGGTCCGCGGCCGCCAGCCGATCCCCGCCTGAGCCGTCACACCTGCCACACCAGCCTCTCCGCGGGGGCACTACACGTTTTACGAAACGTGACCACCGGCGATATCACCGGCTCGGGTGATATCGCATGCGGTGTCGAAACGAAAAAGAAGTGGGCTCTACCTCGGAGTGACGCACGAGGCTGGTGTGACGGCGCGCTCCCCGCCTAGCCGGACAGCGTGTCGAACAGGGCAGCCAACTGGTCCGGCGTCACCGACGTGTTGCACTGCCCCTTCAGGTTGAGCAGCGGCTGGGCGATGTTCTTCAAGTCCAAAGCCTCGCCAGGGTGGCCGATAAAGTATCCGCGCACCGACGACCGCGCGTCCGCCGGCGATTGGCTGACCGCGGTGGTCAGCACATTGTTGGCGTCCGGGTGACCGTCCAGATACCCGCTCGCCGCATTCAATACTCCGCTCGCGGTGGCTGCCACCCCGCTTGCCGAACACGGATCGGGCGCAGCACCCGCCGTCGGCGCCGCGGCGATCACGACGGCAAGCGCGCAGCCGCAGGCTACACCAAAGGCCTTGCGCCGTAAGCCAATTGCGGATGTTCTCATTGGTGGTGCCCCTTCGTCCCCGGCTGTTCGAATCTTCAGTACACCAGCTGCCCCAGGAAACGAAAAGCCCGGCCCCACATGGGGACCGGGCCTTCCGTTAGCTCGGACTAGAAGTCCATACCGCCCATGCCACCGGTCGGGTCGCCGGCGGGAGCCGCGGCCTTCTCCGGCTTGTCGGCGACGACTGCCTCGGTGGTCAGGAACAGACCCGCGATGGACGCCGCGTTCTGCAGCGCCGAACGCGTCACCTTGACCGGGTCGGCAACGCCGGCCTTCAGCAGGTCCTCGTACTCACCGGTCGCAGCGTTCAGACCGGTGCCGGCCTTCGCGTTGCGGACCTTCTCGGCGACAACGCCGGGCTCCAGCCCGGAATTGAAGGCGATCTGCTTCAGCGGAGCCTCCAGCGCCACCCGGACGATGTTGGCACCGGTGGCCTCGTCGCCCGTCAGCTTGAGCTCCTCCAGGGCGGGTGCCGACTGCAGCAGTGCCACGCCGCCACCGGCGACGATGCCCTCCTCCACGGCGGCCTTGGCGTTGCGCACCGCGTCCTCGATGCGGTGCTTGCGCTCCTTGAGCTCCACCTCAGTGGCGGCTCCGGCCTTGATCACCGCAACACCGCCGGCCAGCTTGGCCAGCCGCTCCTGCAGCTTCTCGCGGTCGTAGTCCGAGTCGCTGTTCTCGATCTCGGCGCGGATCTGGGACACCCGGCCGGCGATGGCGTCGGAGTCACCGGCGCCCTCGACGATCGTGGTCTCGTCCTTGGTGATGACCACCTTGCGGGCCTTGCCCAGCAGCGAGATGTCAGCGGTCTCGAGTGAGAGGCCGACCTCCTCGCTGACGACCTGACCACCGGTGAGGATGGCCATGTCCTGCAGCATCGCCTTGCGGCGGTCACCGAAGCCGGGGGCCTTGACCGCCACCGACTTGAAGGTGCCACGGATCTTGTTGACGACCAGGGTGGACAGCGCCTCGCCCTCGACGTCCTCGGCGATGATCAGCAGCGGCTTGCCGCCCTGAATGACCTTCTCCAGCAGCGGGAGCAGGTCCTTGACCGTCGACACCTTGGAGCTGACCAGCAGGATGTAGGGGTCCTCGAGGACAGCTTCCTGGCGCTCGGCGTCGGTGACGAAGTACCCCGAGATGTAGCCCTTGTCGAACCGCATGCCCTCGGTGAGCTCCAACTGCAGGCCGAAGGTGTTGGACTCCTCGACCGTGATGACGCCCTCGTTGCCGACCTTGTCCATCGCCTCGGCGATGAGGTCACCGATGGACTGGTCGCCCGCGGAGATGGCCGCGGTGGCAGCGATCTGTTCCTTGGTCTCGACGTCCTTGGCGCCCTTGAGCAGGGTCTCGGTGATCTTCTCGACGGCCTTCTCGATGCCGCGCTTCAGACCCAGCGGGTTGGCCCCCGCCGCGACGTTACGCAGGCCCTCTTTCACCAGCGCCTGGGCCAGCACGGTTGCCGTCGTGGTGCCGTCGCCGGCGACGTCGTCGGTCTTCTTGGCGACTTCCTTGACCAACTCGGCGCCGATCTTCTCGTACGGGTCCTCCAGCTCGATCTCCTTGGCGATGGACACACCATCGTTGGTGATCGTGGGAGCACCCCACTTCTTCTCCAGGACGACGTTGCGGCCCTTGGGACCCAACGTCACCTTTACCGCGTCGGCGAGGGCGTTGAGGCCCCGCTCGAGGCCGCGACGGGCCTCTTCGTCGTACGCAATTGTCTTGGCCA
>NZ_JBATXN010000621.1:0-4036 GCF_049673265.1 Mycobacterium sp.
GTCGACCCGGAGTTGACCCTCGAAGCGCTGGCGGCACTCGACGTCGCGGCGCCGGTGACATTCGACAGCACGCAGTTCCCCGACGGGGTCAACGTCGAAGTTCTGACCGCGCCGGACGACGGCGCGGTCAGCATGCGGGTCCACGAACGTGGGGTGGGCGAAACCCGTTCGTGCGGCACGGGAACCGTCGCCGCCGCGGTCGCCGCTCTGTCGTATGCCGGTGCGGCCGACGGCACGCTCACCGTGCGGATTCCGGGCGGCAACGTCATCGTCACCGTCACCGATGCCACCAGCTACCTGCGTGGGCCGTCGGTGCTGGTGGCTCAAGGCGAACTCAGCGAGGAATGGTGGCAGGCAGCGCAGTGTTAAATCGGATGCATGTCGCGGCTTCGGCGTGCACCATCTAAATGCCTATGACATATCCAGAATTTCCTGACCAATTGCCGCCCAGCACGGGTGAACTCGCGCTCGACGACCGGTCGGCGCTTCGCCGCGTCGCCGGGCTATCCACCGAACTCGCCGACATCTCCGAGGTCGAGTACCGGCAGCTGCGCCTCGAGCGCGTCGTGCTGGTCGGCGTGTGGACCGAAGGCAGCGCTGCCGACGCCGAGGGCAGCCTTGCCGAACTGGCCGCGCTCGCCGAAACCGCCGGTTCGCAGGTGCTCGAAGGCATGGTCCAACGTCGCAGCAAGCCGGATGCCTCGACCTACATCGGTTCGGGCAAGGCGCAGGAGTTGCGCGAGGTCGTGCTGGCCACTGGCGCCGACACTGTCATCTGTGACGGCGAGCTGTCCCCCGCGCAGCTGACCGCGCTGGAGAAGGCGGTGAAGGTCAAAGTCATTGACCGGACAGCGCTGATTCTCGACATCTTCGCCCAGCACGCCACCAGCCGCGAAGGCAAGGCGCAGGTGACGCTGGCCCAGATGGAGTACATGCTGCCGCGGCTGCGCGGTTGGGGTGAGTCGATGTCGCGGCAGGCCGGCGGCCGTGCCGGCGGCAGCGGCGGCGGGGTGGGTCTGCGTGGACCCGGTGAGACGAAGATCGAGACCGATCGACGCCGAATCCGCGAGCGAATGTCGAAGCTGCGCCGCGACATCAAAGCGATGAAGCAGGTCCGCGACACGCAGCGCAGCCGCCGGCTGGATAGCGACCTGCCGTCGATTGCGATCGTCGGCTACACCAACGCTGGCAAGTCGAGCTTGCTGAACGCGTTGACCGGCGCCGGTGTGCTGGTGCAGGACGCACTGTTCGCGACGCTGGAACCCACCACTCGCCGTGGCGAATTCGACGACGGACGGCCGTTCGTGGTCAGCGACACCGTCGGTTTCGTGCGTCATTTGCCCACCCAGCTGGTCGAGGCGTTTCGCTCGACGCTGGAAGAGGTCGTCGACGCCGACCTGCTCGTGCACGTGGTCGACGGCTCCGACGTCAACCCGCTGGCCCAGATCAGCGCGGTGCGTCAGGTGATCTCCGAAGTGGTCGCCGATCAGCACGGTGATCCGGCGCCGGAGCTGCTGGTGGTCAACAAGGTCGATGCCGCCAGCGAATTGGGGCTGGCCAAGCTGCGCCGTGCGTTGCCCGGCGCGGTGTTCGTCTCGGCGCACACCGGCGATGGCATCGACGCCCTGCGCCGGCGGATGGCCGAGTTGGCCGCCCCGACCGACACCGCGATCGACGTCGTCATCCCATATGACCGCGGTGATCTGGTGTCTCGCGTGCATGCCGACGGCCGGGTGCAGCAGACCGAGCACAACAGCGACGGCACCCGAATCAAAGCCCGGGTGCCGATAGCGCTGGCCGCGAGCCTGCGCGAATTCTCGGCCAGCTAGCGGGGCCGCTCACTCCGCAATGTCGTAGACGTCTTCGGCCGACGCCGCCAGGACATGCTCCGCCAGCTCTGCTTTGAGTTGGTCGAGATTCGCCTCCTCGGCCTGACTGCGATCGGATTTGCCGGCGAGGTCGATAAATTCGGCGGTGACGAAGCCCGGGCGCAGCAACAACGTCGCCGCGCGGCCCGCGATCGAGATCTGGAAGACAAAACTCTGCAGCAGCCGCCCGCGATTCGGTCGTGCCAAGGCCGGGTCAATCGTGTAGCGGCCGTCGGTGACGGCGCGGGTGACGGCTTCAAAGCCGTCGCGTGCTCCCGGCCCACCGAAGGCGGTGCGGATGACCACCGATCTCCGCTTCGGTGGGTGATTCGGGGATAACGCCGCGAATGCCCGCTGCATGACTTTGAAGGCGTTGGCCACACCGGCGGGCGAATAAGGCCCCGCGTAGCACAGCATGTCGGTGTAGGAGAACTCCAGCAGTTGTCCGCGTTCCTGCACCAAGAGCGTCTCGTCCACGTCGTGACTGTAAGCCCGCAATGGCACCCGGCCCATTCAACCAACCACCTGGTTGGTATATCTTGGGCGGTACAGTCCCCGTCCCACCGGAGGTCATCAATGGGTAGCGCCGTCAAGTACCAGCGCACGCTGTTCGAACCCGAGCATGAACTTTTCCGCGAGTCCTACCGGGCCTTCTTGGACCGCCACGTCGCCCCCTACCACGACGAATGGGAGAAGGCGAAGATCGTCGACCGCGGGGTGTGGCTGGAGGCCGGTAAACAGGGCTTCCTGGGTATGGCAGTACCCGAGCAGTACGGCGGCGGCGGCGATCCTGACTTCCGCTACAACACGATCATCACCGAGGAGACCACCGCGGGCCGTTACAGCGGCATCGGTTTCGGGCTGCACAACGACGTGGTGGCGCCTTATCTGCTGCGTTTAGCCAACGACGAGCAAAAGGAGCGTTGGCTGCCCAAGTTCTGCACCGGCGAGCTGATCACCGCGATCGCCATGACCGAGCCGGGCACCGGCAGCGACTTGCAGGGCATCAAGACCCGCGCGGTCAAGCAGGGCGACCACTACGTGCTCAACGGGTCGAAGACGTTCATCACCAACGGCATCAACTCCGACTTGGTGATCGTGGTGGCCCAGACTGATCCCGACAAAGGCGCGCAAGGCTTTTCGCTGCTGGCCGTCGAGCGTGGCATGGAGGGCTTCGAGCGGGGCCGGCACCTGGACAAGATCGGCTTGGACGCCCAGGACACCGCTGAGCTCTCGTTCACCGACGTCAAAGTCCCTGCGGAGAATCTGCTCGGCGAAGAAGGCTTGGGCTTCATCTACCTGATGCAAAACCTGCCGCAGGAACGTATTTCGATCGCCATCATGGCCGCGACGGCAATGGAGACAGTGCTCGAGCAGACCCTGCAATACACCAAGGAGCGCAAGGCTTTCGGCCGATCGATCGGAAGCTTCCAGAACAGCCGATTTGTGCTGGCCGAATTAGCGACCGAAGCCACTGCGGTACGGATCATGGTCGACGAGTACATCCGCCTGCACCTCGACGAGAAGTTGTCTGCCGAGCAGGCCGCGATGGCTAAGTGGTATTCCACCGAAAAGCAGGTGCACCTGATCGATCGCTGCCTGCAGTTGCACGGTGGCTACGGCTACATGCGCGAATACCCAATTGCGCGAGCCTATCTCGATGCTCGGGTGCAGACGATCTACGGCGGCACCACCGAAATCATGAAGGAAATCATCGGTCGCAGCCTCGGCGTCTAGCCGAGTTGTTATCACACAACTCGCGTGAGCGGATTGCGACACAGCAGGCTTGTGGACGGCATTTCGGCTTCGTCGGCATATCGGTTCCGTAGGGTCTTCGATATGACTTCACCCGCGCGGTGCTGCAGAGCACAGTCGTGCCTGCTCGCCGGGTGGTCGACACGGGCGCCGGGAGGTGTGATGGCAGGGCGACAAGGTCGATCAAGCACCGTCGGGCGTGCGCTGCTTGGTCTGGTGGCACTGGCGACGGTCATGGTGTGGGCGGCCTTGTTGGCGCCCGTCGCGGCGGCATCCCCGCTGGGCGAGGCCGACGATGCGATCACCGCAGCGTGGAAGGCCGCCGGCGCGGACCATTCAGATCTCGGCGCAAAACAAGGTGAGTGCTACGCCGCCGGACCGGGATTCGCCCAGGACTTTGCGCACGGCAAGAT
>NZ_JBATXN010000622.1:0-7367 GCF_049673265.1 Mycobacterium sp.
GTACACCGAGCCGCGCGGCGCACCGCTGCGGGTGAGCACCTCGTCGATGGTCACACCTGCCGCGCCGCGTTCACGCATTACCTCGGCGGCGCTGATCAGCATCTTGGTTCGGGTGTCACCGCGCTTACTGCGGGCATGCGTCGCTAACGACATGATCGTTCTGTCCTTTTGCCGTCCGACCGTCACGCAGCGGTCGACTGGCGCAGCTGCCCAAGTCGCTCTGGGGTGGGAGGTTGACCGATCCCGCGGGATCGGAATGACTTGCGGCGTAGATCCGGGATTTCCCGGCTAAAGCGGAAGCCGACGATGTTGAGCTCGACATTCAACATGATTCTCTCCTGGGCGATTATGCAAAGCATCATATACCGGCTACTGCAGCGCAGGCAAGTGCTAATCGACACACGCTCAACGTGGTGCTTAAACCCAGGTAAACCGGGTCATCGCGATGATCAACGTGGCAACACCCCACCGCTGATTATGCTCTATTGCATAATCCGCTGCCGTGCGGTTGACTCGGGCCGATGACAAGCACACTTCCGACCTTGGAAACGGTCACCCTCGAGCGTGACGGTCACGTCTTGCTGATCGGCTTGAACCGACCACACAAGCGCAACGCCTTCACCCGGACGATGCTCACCGACCTGTCCCGCGCCTACGGGCTGCTGGAATCGGACCCGGAGGTGCGCGCCGGTGTGCTGTTCGCGCACGGCGATCACTTCACCGGCGGTCTGGACCTTGTCGACGTCGGCCCCAATATCGCGTCCGGTGATCTGCCCGTGCCGGCGGACGGACGTGACCCCTGGCGCCTGGACGGTTCCTGGACCACCCCGCTTATCACGGTGGCGCACGGCTGGTGCATGACGCTGGGTATCGAGCTGCTGCTGGCGGCCGACGTTCGCATCGCTGCGACGAGCACGCGGTTCGCGCAGCTCGAGGTGCAGCGTGGCATCTATCCGTTCGCGGGCGCGACGCTTCGACTGCCTCGCGAGGCCGGCTGGGGCAATGCCATGCGCTGGCTGCTGACCGGGGACGAGTTCGACGCCGCCGAGGCGCATCGGATCGGTCTGGTCCAGGAGGTGGCCGATGACGGCGCGGCCGCCTTGACGCGCGCCCGCGAGATCGCCCACACCATCGCCGAGCGCGCTGCGCCGCTGGCCGTGCGCGCCACGCTGGCGTCAGCGCACCTGGCCCGCGATCAGGGCGACGCGGCAGCCATCAAGCGGCTACGACCCGACGTGGCCGCCCTGTTCGCCAGCGCCGATGCCGCCGAGGGTGTGCAATCGTTCATCGAGCGTCGCCAAGCCCGATTCCAGGGGAGCTGACGGCGTTAGGCTCGGCCCAGCCGATCGGGGAAGGCGTCAGCCATGGGCCACTACAAGAGCAATGTGCGCGACCTGGAATTCAACCTGTTCGAAACGCTCGGCTTGGAAGAGGTGCTGGCCGACGACGCGTTTGGCGACCTCGACGGCGATTCGGTGCGGGAGATGCTCTCCGAGGCCGCCCGGTTGGCCGAGGGCCCGGTGGCCGAATCGTTCGCCGACGGCGACCGTCACCCGCCGACGTTCGACCCGGACACCCATGTCGTAACCCTGCCGGAACCGTTCAAGAAGTCGCTGGGCGCGTGGCGCGACGGTGAGTGGTTCCGGGTCGGACTCAGCGAAGACGTCGGCGGTGTGCCGGCTCCGTCGATGGTGCAATGGGCGATCAACGAGTTTGTCCTCGGCGCCAACCCGCCGGTGTTCATGTTCATGGCCGGCCCGGTTCTCGCCAACATCCTTTACGGCATCGGCAATGAGCAGCAACGGCATTGGGCCTCGCTGGCGATCGACCGCAACTGGGGTGCCACCATGGTGCTCACCGAACCCGATGCCGGTTCCGACGTCGGCGCCGGCCGCACCAAAGCGACCGACCAGGGTGACGGCACCTGGCACATCGACGGCGTCAAACGGTTCATTACCAATGGCGACACCGATGATCTGTTCGAGAACATCCTGCACATGGTGCTGGCCCGGCCCGAGGGCGCCGCGCCGGGCACCAAGGGTCTGAGCTTATTCCTGGTACCCAAGTAC
Source organism: Mycobacterium sp. (assembly GCF_049673265.1). GTDB lineage: Bacteria > Actinomycetota > Actinomycetes > Mycobacteriales > Mycobacteriaceae > Mycobacterium. Next base: position 2,070 of record NZ_JBATXN010000622.1, read on the forward strand.
ATGCTCGACCCGAAAACCGGTGAACCGGGGGAGCGCAACGGGGCGTTCGTCACCGGGCTGGAACACAAAATGGGGCTGAAGGTTTCGGCCACGTGTGAACTGACATTCGGTCAGCACGGCGTGCCGGCGAAGGGATGGCTGGTCGGCGACCGCCACAACGGGATCGCGCAAATGTTCAAGATCATCGAGTATGCGCGAATGATGGTTGGCACCAAGGCTATTGGGACTTTATCGACCGGTTACCTGAATGCGTTGGAATACGCCAACACCCGGGTCCAGGGCGCTGATCTCACCCAGATGACGGACAAGACCGCGCCGCGGGTCACGATCCTGCACCACCCCGATGTGCGCCGGGCGCTGATGATGCAGAAGTGCTACGCCGAAGGCCTGCGTGCGCTGTACCTCTACACCGCCGCCCACCAAGATCCAGCGGCGGCTGCTGTCGTGTCCGGCGCCGACGCGGAGTTGGCGGAACGAGTCAACGATCTGCTGCTGCCGATCGTCAAGGGAGTGGGCTCGGAGCGGGCCTATCAGACCTTGACCGAATCGCTGCAAACCTTCGGTGGATCCGGCTTCTTGCAGGACTACCCGATCGAGCAATACATCCGCGACGCCAAGATCGACAGCCTCTATGAAGGCACTACCGCGATCCAGGCGCAGGACTTCTTCTTCCGCAAGATCATTCGCGATCACGGCAAAGCGCTGCAACACGTGGTCGCGCAGATCGAGGCGTTCATCGAACGCGACGACGCCCGACCCGAACTCGCCGACGCTCGCCAACGGCTGACCACCGCACTCGAAGATCTGCAAGGTTGGGTCGCCACGATGACCGGCTATCTGGTCGATTCTCAGCAGAGCGCGCGCGAACTCTACCGAGTGGGTTTGGAGTCGGTGCCGTTCCTGCTTGCCGTCGGCGACCTGCTGATCGGATGGCTGCTGCTTCGGCAGGCGGAGATCTCGCTGGCGGCACTCGGCGGCGAGCCCGCAGCCGCCGATCGGGCGTTCTATAACGGAAAAGTTGCTGCGGCAAACTTTTTCGCCAAGAACGTGCTGCCGCGGCTGACTGCTGAGCGCGGGATCGCTGCTAATGTCGATCTGGCGGTCATGGACCTGCGCGAGGAAGCGTTCTAATCGGTTGCGGCGTACGGGTCGATTTCGACAGCGGCGGCGACTTGCCGCCAGAGGACCTCGATGATGCGATCGGGCCGCGGCCGCGGCGTGCGACTCAGCGCGGTGACCATCACCCGCTGCATCGCGCCGAACATCGCAGCGCCGGCCAGTTCGGGATCGATGGATGACGCTAGTTCGCCACGCTTCTGGCCGCGGCGGATGCTGGCGGCCGCGTGCTTGACGACGCTGTCGACATGCCTGTTCTCGGTCAACGCGACCTCAGGCTCGCGAGATAGCCGGGTGTAGATGATGACAGCAACCGGATCGGTGTAGTGGAAGTGCACACCCTTCTCAAGGCGGACGCGTTCATGCTGTACCCATGTCCCCAGATCGTCGAGATCGAGGTCGAGAACCTCGGCGTGTAGCCGGTGGTAAAAATCGTCCAGCAGTGCGCTCACAAGCCCTGCGCGCGACCCGAAGTAGCGGTTGACCAGGCTCGGTACGACGCCTGCCGCCTCTGCGACCCAAGCGATTTCGATATGACCATCGTTGGCGATTGCGGTGTCGCGGGCACAGGCGAGGAGTCGTTCGCGTGTCGCACGCCCCTTTTGGGTCCTCGGTTCAGCAGTCGTGATCACGGGGAGAGCTTACCAAAAAATAAATTGACGTCACTTCAGTTTTGTCATATCGTTCGTGCAAAGCGCAGTCATCGAACCCAAACGGGAGGTTCGCAGTGAGTCCCTTGACAACGCCGCTGGTCGCCGACGATGTGGAGATCGTGCGCCGCATACTCGCTCATATCGACGCCGGGACGACCGATGAAGGTGAGGCGTGGCGCGAACCGGTGGAAAACTACCTAGACCCAGCACGATTCGCCGATGAACAGCGGTTGCTGCGCTCGCTTCCCAGCGTGTTCATTCCATCGGCGGCCATCCCGAGCCCAGGCGACCATGTCGAACGCGTCTGCTTCGGGACGCCGCTGTTCGCGGTTCGTGGCAGCGATCGTCGGGCACGGGTATTCCGAAACGCCTGCCGCCATCGCGGGATGGCTCTGGTTGAGGGTGCCGGATGCTCTCACGCGCTGGTATGCCGGTACCACGGCTGGACTTATCGTCTTGATGGCTCGCTCGCCCATGTTCCGCACGCGGACGCCTTCCCGGATTTGGACGTCTCGGCGCGTGGCCTGGTCGAAATCGCCAGCAATGAGGTCGATGGCCTGATCGTCATCGGCGCGCTGGACCCCGACGCGGCAACTGCTGACGACGCGATGGCGGCACTGACGGACGGCAGCCCGTGGCGCGACAAGCTGTTGCCCGCCCAGCCGCTCGTCGTCAACGAGTCCGCAGTGCGGAACATCAATTGGAAGGTGCTCATCGAGCAATTCCTGGAGGGCTACCACATTCGCTCAACGCACCGGGAGACTTTCTTCCCGCTCCAGTACGACGATCTCAACGTGGTGGAAATGTTTGGGCCGAACAGCCGAATCACGTTCCCATACCGCAACATTGAACGACTCCGGGACCGCGAAGAGCCAACGTGGACGACCAAGGAGCGCATGACATTCCTCTATCAGCTGTTCCCGAACGTGATGATCGCGACGTTTCCGGACCAGGTGAGTGTGGTGGTCGTCGACCCGATCGATGTCGAGCATTCGATGCTCACCACCTATACCTTCGTCACGCCCGAGTTCGCAGACGCGGCTATGATCGCGGCCGCCCAACGAGACGGCGGCAGACCGCCGAGCCTGCTCGAGCAGGGTGTGTTAGAGGACAACGAAATGTCGGCCGGTGTGCAGCGCGGCTTGCGCTCCGGGGCGAATGCGTTCGTGGAGTTCGGACGGCACGAAAGTGCCATCGGGCACTTCCACGCCAACCTCGATCAACGCCTCGCGTTAGTGACTGCCACGGGCTAGCCCTCGAGGGTGTAGCCCATCGGCATCAGCACGCTCTTCTGCTGGGTGAAGTGCTCGACGCCTTCTGGCCCGTTCTCGCGGCCAATGCCTGAGTTCTTGTACCCACCGAATGGACAGCATGGATCGAACGCATACCAGTTGATTGCGTACGTTCCGGTGCGGATCTTTTCCGAAATCTCAATGCCGCGCGGCACGTTGGTGGTCCACACGCTGCCAGCCAGCCCATAAACGGAGTCGTTGGCGATCTTGATCGCGTCTTCCTCGGTGTCGTAAGGGATGATGGAAAGCACCGGCCCAAAGATCTCTTCCTGGGCGATCGTCATCTTGTTGTCGACGTCGGCGAACACGGTGGGCTGAACAAAGAACCCGTCGTCCAGGCCTTCGGGGCGGCCGCCGCCGCACACCAGCCGCGCGCCCTCCTCGATGCCCTTGGCGATATAGCCCTCGACGCGGGCTCGCTGCTTCTCCGAGATCAGCGACCCGATCTGAGCGCCCGCGTCAGACGGCGTCCCCACCGGCAGAGCCTGCACGAAATTGCCTACTGCATCAACGATTTCGTCGTACCGCGACCGCGGCGCCAGAATGCGGGTCTGCGCCACGCAGGCCTGGCCGGTGTTCATGATCCCGGAGAAAACAAGCATCGGGACGGCGGCGGCCAAGTCGACATCGTCGAGGACGATGGCCGCGGACTTGCCGCCGAGCTCCAGGGTGCACGGTTTGAGCATCTCCGCGGCACGGCGGCCGATTTCCTTGCCGACGGCGGAGCTACCGGTGAAGGTGAGGATGTCGACGTCGGGGTTGGAGGTCAGCGCCTGGCCGGTGTCGATCCCGCCGGGCACCACCGAAAGGACACCCTCGGGCAGGCCCGCCTCGGCAAATATCTCCGCGAAAGCATTTGTGCTCAACGGGGTTTCAGCGGCCGGCTTGAGCACGACCGTACAGCCGGCCAGCAGCGCGGGGCCCAGCTTGTTGATCGCCAAAAACAGCGGCACATTCCACGCCACGATCGCGCCCACCACGCCGAGCGGCTCGCGATGCACGATCGTCTGTCCATAGCCGCCGGTGCGGATCTCCTGCCACTTGACCTGGTCGACGGCGGGGCCGGCGAAGAAGTTCATCGCGCCGATGCCGCTCATCCACTGCATGGTCTCGACAGAGGTCGGTGGCTGGCCGGTCTCAAGGCCGAGCAGCTTGGTGAACCCGTCCTTGCGCTCCTCCATCAGCTTGAGCGCGTTGGCGATAACCGCGGCGCGCTCCTTCGGAGGCGTCGTAGGCCAGGGGCCGTTATCGAATGCCGCGCGGGCCGCTGCGACCGCGGCGTCCACGTCGGCCGCCGCCGCCAGTGGCACCTTGCCGACGTATTCGCCGGTGGCCGGGCAGTGCACCTCGATCACTTCGGAGGTCGACGGCTCGGTCCACTTGCCGCCGATGAAAAGCTTGTCGTATTCGGTCTTAATGTCGGACATTTTCCGCCGCTCCTCCTCATCGCTCCGTCCCCCGCAAGCGGGAGGTGCCCCCATGCATCTTCTGCCGGCGGGCATGGGCGCCACCCTACCCAAGCCGGGAAAGAATTAGAACATGTTCCATTACCGCGGCTGAAGGACCAGCACGAGATTGCTCACCAGGAACTCCCGTAGCACCGGCACCGCCGTCAACCACCACGCCCATCTGGGGTGGTAGCGCGGGAACGCGCAGACCAGCGCGCCGGTGCTGGATGCCCAGTTCAGGCCCTCGGCCGCCGAGACCGCGAACAACGACGAGCCGTAGTTGTTTTTGGCGGGGTGACCGTGTTTGCGGGCGTAGCGCGCAGCAGCCCGGGCGCCGCCGAGATAGTGCGTCAGCCCCATCTCGTGCCCACCGAACGGTCCCAGCCAGACGGTGTAAGACAACACGACCAGCCCGCCCGGCCTGGTGACCCGCAGCATCTCGGCGCCGAGCTGCCAAGGCCGTGGGACATGCTCGGCGACGTTGGACGATAGGCAGATGTCCACGCTGTCGTCGGCGAACGGCAGCGCCATTCCTGAGGCGCGGACGAAGGGCCCCGCTTGACCCGCCAAAAATGGACCGCCGGCGTGCATTTCACTCGGATCCGGCTCCACGCCGATGTACCCAAGCCCGGCATCGGTAAAGGCTGTCGCGAAGTATCCGGGCCCGCCTCCGACATCGAGAAGGCGCAGACCCACCGGGCGTTCGCCGCGGATGCCCTGCCAGAGGTCGCTGACCATGTCCGCGGTGTCGGTTGCCAGCGTCCCGTAGAAGCGGGCCGGGTCGCGCTG
>NZ_JBATXN010000623.1:0-4372 GCF_049673265.1 Mycobacterium sp.
CCTCAACACCATCGTTCCGCCCATGCCCGACGAGATCGAGGCCGCCGTCGGCCTGGCCGAGCGGAACCCGGAAATCAAGGTGATCGTGCTGCGTGGCGCCGGCCGGGCATTCTCCGGCGGCTACGACTTCGGTGGCGGCTTTGCGCACTGGAGCGAGGCGATGAACACCGGCGGCCAGTGGGATCCCGGTAAGGACTTCGCCATGGTCACCGCTCGCGAGACTGGGCCGACCCAGAAGTTCATGGCGATCTGGCGGGCGTCCAAGCCGGTGATCGCCCAGGTGCACGGCTGGTGTGTCGGAGCGGGCAGCGACTACGCGTTGTGCGCCGACATCGTCATCGCCAGCAACGACGCCGTCATCGGCACCCCCTACAGCCGAATGTGGGGCGCGTACCTGACCGGCATGTGGCTGTATCGGCTCAGCCTGGCGAAGGTCAAGTGGCACTCGTTGACAGGCCGGCCACTGACAGGTGTGCAGGCCGCCGAGGTCGAGCTGATCAACGAGGCGGTCCCCTTCGAGCGGCTGGAGGCCAGGGTCGCCGAGGTCGCGGCCGAGCTGGCGCGAATCCCGTTGTCGCAGTTGCAAGCTCAGAAGCTGGTGGTGAATCAGGCCTACGAGAACATGGGCCTGGCGTCGACCCAAATGCTGGGCGGCATCCTGGACGGATTGATGCGCAACACCCCCGAAGCGCTCGACTTCATCCAGACCGCCGCCACAAAGGGTGTTCGGGTTGCAGTAGAGCGTCGCGACGGGCCGTTCGGCGACTACAGCCAGGCCCCGCCGGAGTTTCGGCCCGACCCGTCGCACGTCATCAAGCCATAGCGATCAGCCGTAGGTGAAGGAAAACGCCTGCAGCCCTTTGCTTAACTGCACGTCGAGTAACCCGCGGGCTACGTCGTTGCCCGTCACGATCCGGTGTGCGGTGGGCGGTCCACTGATCGGCATCGTCGTCGTTTTCCCGTCACGCACGACCGTCATCGTGCCCGTTCCGCCGACGACGATATAGACGTTTTTGGCGCGGTAGTTCAGCTTGATGCTCGAAATGTCGCCGTCGGCGGTCGTGCCCTCATAATCCAGTGTCCACGGTCCCTGCAGGGCGAAGGTGTCGTCGGGCACTGACCGCGGGAAGGTAAAGTTCCGCCGTCCCTTGTCGTAGCCGCCGTCTCCGGCGTAGTTGACCATCTTGCCGACACCGAAATACGTTTCGGGAGTCAAGCCTCCCTCCGGTGTCGTATCTGCTGCGTCCACCGGCGGCGGCAGTGCGACTTTCGGTCGCACACTTGTGATCAGCTCGCGGATCAACTTCTCGGTGCCGTTGTAGTCGCCTTCGCCGAAGTTGACGTGCCGGACGATACCGCCTGCATCGATCAAGTATTCAGCCGGCCAGTACTGGTTTCGGTAGTTCGTCCACGTCGAGTAGCTGTTGTCTACGGCGATCGGGTAGGTGATGCCGATGTCAGCCGCACCCTTTTTCACGTTGCCGGTGACCTTTTCGAACGCATATTCCGGGGTGTGCACGCCGATGACCTCGAAACCGTCGCCGTGATACGCCTTGTACCAGCCTTCAACGTGGGGGATGGCGCGCTGGCAGTTGATGCAGGAGTAGGCCCAGAAGTCGACCAGCACCACCTTGCCCCGCAACGCGTGCAGGTCAATTGGCTTGTCCCCAGGGGTGTTCAGCCATGCGGAAATGCCCTTGAGGTCGGGTGCGGCGCCGCAGTTCTGTAGCTGCACGGAGCCGCTTGCGCAGTTGGACAATTGCTTGTTCTGGTCGTTGACAATGCCGCCGAGCTCTTCCTGAATCTGTTGCCCGTTGGCCAGCTTGTTCTGCAGCGAGCCGGTGTAGTCGGGAATGGCTCGCTGCAGCACTGCGGGCAGGTTGAACACCAGCGCTATCGCCAGCAGCAGGGTCACCACCCCTGCCGTGATGCGGATCTCGCGTTGGTGACGACGAAACGCACTGACCCGCTGGGTAACTCGTTGCCCGGCCAACGCGAAGAACAGCAGCGGCACTGCGGTCCCCACAGCGAAAGCCACGGTGAGGATGACAACGGGCACACCGATGTTCGCGGTGGCGCCGGCCACCACAATCGCGGCCAACACTGGGCCGGCGCATGGCACATAGAGCACACCGAGGGCCAGGCCGAGACCAAAACCATTGCTACCGGCGGCGATCTGCTTTTGCGGGATGCGGGAGAACGGCCGCTCCAGCAGCTGCTCGAAGCGCGGGAAGATCAAGCCGAGACCGATTGCGACTAACGCGGCCAGCGCGACCCAGCGAATGGCATCCTGCGGCAGGTGCAGCAGCGACAGCAAAGCTGAGCCGATCAGCGTGACCAGACTGAAGCTGCACACCAGGCCGCCGATCACCCGATAAGGCCGCGAGACTTGATGTTTCGGCTCAACCGCAACCGCGACCGCCCCTTCGGAAATTCCGGATGTGCCGGCGAAGAAGATCACTGGCAACACCGGAAGCACGCATGGCGAGATGCCAGTGATCAGCCCTCCGATTAGACCGATCAGCGCCAGCGACACCATGTTCACTATTCGCTACCACACTCCTGGTGGATTACCGGTTGGGCGGGGTCAGCACGGTGTCGATCATGTACACCGTCGCGTTGGCGGTGTGCACGCCTCCGCATACCAGTCCCGCGTCGTCGACTTTGAGGCCATTCCCCTGGCCGGTCACCTTCACCTCAGCACCCTGCAGCGTCTTGTGAGCGCCGTCAACGGTGTTCGGGCTTTCCTGCCCTTGCACCACGTGATAGGTCAGGATGCTCTTCAACATGTCGGCGTTGGTCTTGAGCTCGTCGATCGTGCTCTGCGGCAGCTTGTCGAATGCGGCGTTGGTCGGCGCGAACACGGTGTACTGACCGTTGTTGAGGGTGTCGACCAGGTTGACATTCGGGTTCAGCTTGCCGGAAAGTGCGGCGGTCAACGTCGACAGCATCGGGTTGTTCGAGGCCGCCGTCGCGACCAGGTCCTGCGACATTCCGGTGACCGACGCAGGACCACTGGGATGCTGGGCGGAGTAATCCGCGCATCCAGTACCGATCAGGTTGGCCGCGGGCATCGTTGCGCTCGTGGCGACGGGCGCCATCGTGCTCATGGCCGGAGGCGGGCTAGTCTGCTGCGCGGACTGAGATTTGTTGCTCGAACACGCCGAGAACCCCAGGGCTGCAATCGCCGCCAGGCTCACCGCGAATGTCTTTGCGTGAACATTCTTCATCTTGCTTCAACTCCTTTTGTTCGGTCGGATAGTTGCTTATTCGGAGCGGTTGACGGCATGGATGGCTTTTGGGTGTCGCGTCATCCGCTCGACCGCCCGCTCCGAATACTCAAATATGCGAGAGTCGTTCGAATGCGGGCCATGATCGTCGACTTTGCTGTCGTCTCGGGCGCATCGGTCGCCGCACTGGTGGTGATCCATGCGGTCACCTTCGCGATCGGCCGCCGCATCGGGCGCTACAACGTCGTCGACGTGGCCTGGGGGCTGGGGTTCATCGCGGTCGCGATGGTCGCCGCAATCCTCGGCGACGGCGACGCGTCACGCCGGTGGCTGCTGCTAGCGCTGGTCGCGGTCTGGGGTCTGCGGCTGAGCGGATACCTCTACCGGCGATCGGCGGGCCAGGGCGAGGATCGGCGCTACGCCGATCTGCTCCGTGGCGCCACGCCGGCGCAGATTGTCCGCAAGGTTTTTCTGCTGCAGGCCTTCGCGACCTGGTTCATCTCGTTGCCGCTGCAGCTGTCGGCGGTCATCGGTCCCACGCCGGGGCGCTGGCTGGCCGTCACGTTGGCCGGCGTTGCGCTGTGGGTCACCGGCCTCGCCTTCGAAGCCGTCGGCGACCACCAACTGCGGGCCTTCAAAGCCGACCCGGCGAATCGCGGTGAAGTGATGGACCACGGCCTATGGGGGTGGACACGTCATCCCAACTACTTCGGCGACGCGTGCGTCTGGTGGGGTCTGTGGCTGATCACGATCACCGGGTGGTGGTCGCTGCCGACTGCGCTGTCTCCGTTGCTGATGACCTACTTTCTGGTCGCCGTCACCGGTGCCCGGCTCACCGAGAAGTACATGGCGGACCGCCCCGGTTTCGCCGAATACCAGGCACGGACATCATTTTTCCTCCCCCGTCCGCCCCGATCGACACGAAAATGACGACTCTCGTCGCGGAGCGGCTAGGCTACCGGTCGATGACCGGACCGCGGCAGGGCCACGACCTGGACGCATTGCTGCACCGGGTGGCGCGCCGCGACGCCGACGCGTTCGCCCGTTTCTACGACCACACCAGGGCCCGGGTTTACGGGCTGGTGGCACGCGTGCTGCGCGACTCCGGCTACAGCGAGGAGACCACCCAGGAGGTCTACCTG
>NZ_JBATXN010000624.1:0-10574 GCF_049673265.1 Mycobacterium sp.
GCCTTGGCGAGCATGGGTAGTGAAGTGTTCACGACGCGGTGTCTGCTTCGGAAACCGCGTTGCGCAGGAATAATCCGGCCGTCTCAAGACTGGTCCATCCCTGGTCACGCGGCCAGAGCCAATACCCGTGCATCAGACCAGGCCAGACCTGCTCGTCGCAGCGACCACCAGATGCGAGCACCTGCGCAGCAAACGCCTCGGCGTCGGCACGCATGACTTCCCTTGTTCCATAATGTATCTGGATCGGCGGCAGACCGGAGAGATCGGCATTGAGCAGACACAGCCGCGGGTCCGCGGCATCGTGGGCACCGACATACAATGCGACTGCGCGTGCGGCCAGACGGGGATCGAGTGGCTGCTGCCGGGGACGCGAGTCGGCAATGCAGGCTCGGTATGCCGGATCGATCAGCGGCCCGAACAAAGCGAGCGCAGCCGGGGCGGGCAGCCCTTCGTTGCGCAGCCGCAAGGCAAGCGCGACCGCGAGGTGCCCGCCGGCCGAGTCCCCGGCGACGACGAGTCTGGCCGGGTCGTGGCCCTGTGTAAGCAGCCAACGGTACGCGGCGAATGCATCGTCTTCGGCTGCTGGAAAAGGATGCTCAGGTGCCAGCCGGTAATCAATGGCGAATGTCGGCATGCCGGAGAACTTGGACAGATGCGACGCGAACCCGCGATGTGTGCGCGACGAGCAGATCAGGTAGCCGCTGCCGTGCAGCACCAGGATCACCCCGACGCCGTCGTCTGCCTCGGGGGCCCACACCCACTCCCCTCGCACCGCTGCGGACACCGGTTTGATCCGGATGCCGGGAACCACCGGGGTGGTGCGGGAAATCAGATAGTCGGCCGCCGGGCGCATTCCGGCGAACAGCCACCGCTGGGAGAGCAACACGTTGAGCATGATGGTGAAGGGCAGCCCGGTGACCGGAATATAGGACAGCCGGTCAAGTGCAGCGATTGAGCTGCGCCGCAGACTTTTTGCCGTCCTCTGGAGGGTCATCCGGTGAGAAGGCCCTTGGCGATGTGGGTTATCTGGACCTCGTTGCTGCCGGCGTAGATCATCAACGACTTCGCGTCGCGGGCCAGCTGTTCGACCCGGTACTCGGCCATGTAGCCGTTGCCGCCGAAAAGTTGCACGGCCTCCATCGCGACGTCGGTGGCGGCCTCCGACGAATACAGCTTGATCGCCGAAGCCTCGGCCAGCGGCGGCACCTTTCCGGCCTGCATCTTCTCCAGCGTTTGAAACACCATGTTCTGCACGTTGATCCGGGCGACTTCCATCTTGGCCAGCTTGAGCTGAATGAGCTGGAATTCACCGATGTTCTTGCCCCACAACGTTCGGGTTTTGGCGTAGTCGACGCACCGCCGGTGGCATTCGTTGATGATTCCCAACGCCATCAGCGCGACGCCGAGTCGTTCGGCGGCGAAGTTCGCCCGCGCACTCTCCCGACCGTCGCCGCCGGTGTGCTGCTCGGTCTCGCCGAGCAGCCGATCGGGTGTGAGCCGGACGTTGTCGAAGAACAATTCGCCAGTCGGCGATGACATCATGCCCATCTTTTTGAAGGGCTTACCCTGGGTCAGCCCCGGCATGCCGGAATCGAGCACGAACGGCAACACCGGCCGATTGCGCCGGTCGACCGAACCGTCATCGAGTTTGGCGTAGACGATCAGAACATCGGCGTACGGCCCGTTGGTAATGAACGTCTTCTGTCCGTTGAGCAGGTAATCTTCGCCGTCGCGTTTGACCGCGGTCTTCATCCCGCCAAACGCATCCGAGCCTGAGTCTGGTTCGGTGATCGCCCACGCCGCAATCTTTTCCAGCGTCATCAGCTCGGGCAGCCAGCGCTCCTTTTGCGCGAGGGTGCCGCGACTCATGATCGTCGCCGCACCCAGGCCGAGGCTGACACCGACGCTGCCAAGCAAACCAAGACTCACCCCGGCCAGTTCGGACACCAGCACCGCGGCCATCGACGCCTGCGCACCCAGATTTCCGAATCCGGCCGATGAGGGCTTCTCGGTCTCAGCTTCGGCGGCTCGCTCCTTGTCCAGCATCGACTTGACCGCTTCGGCGGCCAGCACGTCGAGGCCGAACTCGCTGAACAGTTTGCGCGCGATGGGATACGGCGACAGCTCACCGGTTTCCAACCCGTCGAGATGCGGCCGGATCTCCTTGTCGATGAACCCGCGCACCGCGTCCCGCATGATCAGGTCGGTGTCAGACCATTCGAACATCATCTGCTCCTTATTGCGGCAGGCGACTGGCGATATCGTCAATCAGCCACGGGCCGTCGGTCTCGATGGTCTCGACGTCGTGCCAGCCGGCCAGCACCGAAATCGCCCCGCCCTGAACCGCGTACACCTTGCCCGTGATCGGGCACTTCTCGGTCGCCAAATAGGCAACCAGCGGCGAGATGTTCGCTGGACTGAACAGGTCGAGCTCACCCTCCTCCGGTTCGGCCATCAGCGAACCCATGCCCGGGGTGGCAAGCGTGAGCCGCGTGCGGGCAATCGGTGCGATCGCGTTCACCCGCACCCCGTAACGCTCTAGCTCCTCGGCGGCGATCAGCGTCATAGCCGCGATGCCCGCTTTGGCCGAACCGTAGTTGGCTTGGCCGGCATTCGGCAGCGTCACCCCGGAGCCCGACGCGGTGTTGATTACCGCTGCGTTGGGTTGGTCACCGGCTTTCGACTGCGCCTTCCAGTAGGCGGCGGCATGCCGCAGCATCGCGAAGTGACCCTTCAAATGCACGGTGATCACCGCGTCCCAATGCGATTCCTCCATGCCGGCGATGAACGAATCCCGCAGGATCCCAGCATTGTTGACCAAGACGTCGAGCCGGCCGAACTCGGCGATAGCCTGCAGCACAATGCTTTCCGCGCCGCTCCAGGTCGCGACATTCTCGGTGCTGGCGACGGCGGTGCCACCGGAGGCGGTGATCTCGTCGACTACCTCGCGCGCCGGGCTGCTGTCGGAGCCATTGCCCGCGTTGTCGCCGCCGAGGTCGTTGACAACGACTTTGGCGCCTTCCCTGGCGAACAGCAGCGCGTGCTCGCGGCCGATTCCACGGCCCGCGCCGGTGATCACCGCGACGCGGCCTTCTAGTGCACCCATTGATAGGACTCCTCGATCTCAGTCGGCTATTACCGCCAGCCCGTCGGTGATGACCCATTCCACGCCGGCATCATTACCTTTGGCTGTCTCGAACGCGTAGCTAGTGATTCCGTTGGCGCTACTGACATCCCAGACCCGGGTTTCCAGATCGTCGCCGGGCAGCACCGGTTTGGAGAAACGGACCGCGAATCGCTTGAGCCGGTTCACATCCGAACCGGCAAGCTCGGTGAGCACCGCCCACGAGGTGAAAGCCATCGTGCACAACCCGTGGGCGATGATTCCGGGCAGCCCGGCGTCTTTGGCCACCTCATCATCCAGGTGGATCGGCATCGGATCGCCGGCAGCCGGCGCGTAACGGAAGGTCTGATCGCTGTCGATGTGCTGCACGACCTTGGCCAACGGTGCCCGCTCGCGCAACTTCTCGTCGAACTTGTGCTCGGGGCTGAGTTCGCCGACCGCTTTACCGACTTTGAAACCCCGTACAAAGGTCGTGACGTACTGTTCGTTGACCAGCTCACCGTCCTCGGTGCGACATTCCAGCGCGATCGCGGCGCGGGTACCCTTCTCCAATCCCTGGTATCCGATCATCTTGCCTCGCGACACCAGCTTGTCTCCGGGTCGGATGGGCCGATGAAAGTGGAAGTCCTGCTCGCCGTGCACGACTCGTGGGATCGCCTCGATCGGCATCACATCGACGGCCGGCATGAGCAATGCCTCGAAAACCGGGACTATCGCGAACACCGGCGGCGCGATGTCCCCGCTGCGGTGCGCCTCGATCGGGTCGTTGGTGGCCGCCGCGTACTCGGCCAGCCGCTCCCGGGTGACCTCGAACCGCTCGTCGTCGGTCCAGCGGTTCAGCCCAGAGTCATCGAACTCCAGCTGCTCAGTCGCCATGCCTAGCCCTCAGTAGACCCTGCCGCGGCCAACGCGTCGAGCTGGTCGAGCGTCTTGTCGAGCTGTTTGACGCCGTCCTTCTCCACCGCCTTGCCCAACGCGCCCTTGATCAGCGCGCCGTCGAAGTCGCCGAACACCGTGAAATTGGAACCGCTTTCGGCCGGCTCGATGGTGAAGGTGAATTGCGCCTTGACGCCGGCCATTCCGGTGCCCGACAGCACAAGACTGCGCGGCGCGTCCACCGATTCGATCGTCCACTCGATCTTGTTGGCCATCCCCAGCATGACGATCTTGGCAGTCAACTTCGCTCCCTCGCTGAGCGTTGCGGGTGGTTCTTCAAGCCACTTCTCATGAACCGTGAACCATTTGTCCCAGTTGGCGAGGTCGCTGACGGTTCCCCACAAAGCCTCCGGGCTGGCGGACAGATCTCTGGTCGCTTCAATGTGTCCCACGGGTGATCCCTCCTGAGTTCTTCGGCCGGTTCAACGTTCGGCCCGCTGATACGCGGTGATGACAGCCGCGCCGCCGAGTCCGATGTTGTGCTGCAGGGCCGCCGACACGTTGTCGACTTGGCGCTCGTCGGCGGCGCCGCGCAGCTGCCAATTCAGCTCCGCGCACTGCGCCAAGCCGGTGGCGCCGAGCGGGTGTCCTTTGGAGATCAGCCCGCCGGACGGGTTGACCACCCAGCGACCGCCATAAGTGGTCTCTCCGCCATCGATCAGCTTGCCCGCCTCGCCCTCGGCGCAAAGACCGAGTGCCTCGTAGAGCAGCAGCTCGTTGGCGGAGAAGCAGTCGTGCAACTCGATGACTTGGAAGTCCTCGGGTCCCAGTCCGGACTGGTCGTAAACGCGGTGCGCGGCTTGCACATTCATGTCATAGCCGATCAGCCCCTTGCAGGTGCCGTCGAAGCTGCTGGCGAAGTCGGTGGTCATGGCCTGCCCGACGATCTCCACAGCCTGGCCGGCCAGGCCGTGCTTGTCGACGAACGCCTCGGAGGCCAGGATCGCCGCGCCGGACCCATCAGAGGTCGGCGAGCACTGCAGCTTGGTCAGCGGGTCGTAGATCATCCGCGAAGCCAGGATGTCGTCCAGCGTGTACGCCTCCTGGAACTGCGCGTACGGGTTGTTCACCGAATGCTTGTGGTTCTTGTAGCCGATCTTGGCGAAATGCTCTGCGGTGGTGCCGTATTGCTTCATGTGCTCGCGACCGGCGGCCCCGAACATCCAGGGCGCCGCCGGAAAGAGCACCTCGGAGATTTCGGCCATTGCCATGACGTGCTTGTCCATCGGCTGGGTGCGGTCGTCGTACATCGTCCCCAGTGAGCCGGGCTTCATCTTCTCGAACCCGAGCGCGATGGTGCAGTTTGCAAGACCGCCCCGAATCGCCTGGGCGGCAAGGTATAACGCGGTCGACCCAGTCGAGCAGTTGTTGTTGACGTTGACGATCGGAATGCCGGTCATGCCGAGCTCGTAGAGAGCCCGCTGGCCAGACGTCGACTCGCCGTAGACATACCCCACGTAGCCCTGCTCGACTTCCGTGTAGTCGATGCCGGCGTCCTCGAGCGCCTTCGTGCCCGACTCTTTGGCCATGTCGGGGTAGTCCCAGCCCTCGCGCCGTCCCGGCTTCTCGAACTTCGTCATCCCGACGCCGACGACGTAGACCTTGTCCGCCATGTCACTCCTTCCGGTACCTTCCCACAAACATACATTACGGAACGTATCTAGCAAAAGCCTGCGTGGCTTCGGCCCGAACGCATCGAGCACCGCGACCAGCTGAACATGTGTCTTATAAGTTATAAGCCGCTCGGTCCCGGGTATCCGCAGTCGAGATGGTGCCTAGCCGGGGCGCCGCGACGACAGGAGCTGTAATGGCCGGATCAATAATCCTCGCCCTCATCGTGGGCGCGCTCATCGGATTGGTGGCGCGGCTTGTCATGCCGGGCAAACAAGACATCGGCATGATCATGACGATTGTCCTCGGCGCCCTTGGTGGCTTGATCGGCTCGTGGGTGGTGACCAAGTTCTTCGCATACCACAACGCCAACGGTGGAATCGCGTGGATTCCATTCCTCGTCGGCGTCGGCGTTGCCGTCGTCCTCATCGCGATCTGGGAAGCGATAAGGGGTACTCGCAGCCGCCGCAGCGTGCTTCGGTAGCTCGCTCGTCGGCTCAGCCCAACGATGCTGACGCCAGCGCGGCGGTAGCGACCGCGCGCAGATGCACGCACGCGCGGTCCCATCGGCGTCGTGCACGCTGTGAATCGCGGTCGACAAAGCTCGCCACAAGGACTCCGCGCAGCGCGTCCATCGCGGTGTAGACGACATTGCGGAGCTCCTTTTGCGCGGGGTGCTCCGGCAGCAGTTGGGCGATGGCGGCGATCAGCGTGCTGTTGACGACGGGCTCCACCCGCTCGACCTGTTCAGCCAGCACCGGATCAGTTCGGGCGGCAACCCAAAGCTCCAGCGTCGCAATGAACATCGGGCCCTGATGCGCTTCCCACAGGAACTCCAGCATCGCCGATACGGGATCGGAGCTGCTCTGAACGCGTCCGAGTTCGCGAATCGCGCCTTGCGCACGCTGTTGAGCCAGATGCTCGATGGCCGCGACCACCAGATCTTCCTTCGACCGGAAGTGGTGGATTTGCGCGCCCCGGGTAACGCCGGCAAGCTCGACTACCCGCTGGGTGGTGGTCCCCGCGTAGCCGTAAGCCACCAGGCATTCGATGGTGGCGTCCAGCAGCCGCGTCCGCATGGCGGCTGTGCGCTCCGCCTGAGTGCGCCGCACACGCTGTCCGTTGACTTCCGCCGCCATCGCGACCGCACAACCTTTCGAAGTAGATACATTCAACTGGGAATGTAATACTACCGCATCGGTGACGGAGTTGAGTCTCGGCGCCCACCGACACCGCTGTCCATGACGTAGCTGCGATCATCGGGCTCGTTGAGCAGCCGCAGATAGTCCTGTGGGAGATATGGCCACAGTTCCGGCGACCCGTCGGGTCCCTGGTACCAGCTGCTGCAACCGGTCGTCCACACCGTGCCGGGCAACCCGCGCCGAATGTGTTCAACGTAGGCGTCGATAGCAGCGGCCGTGGGTCGTAGGGTGTCGTACTCCCCCGCAGCCCAGCGTGTAATCCACCTGAGCACGTAGGCCGCCTGCGCTTCGGCAACCTGCACCAGCGAGAAATTCCCGATCGGGGAATGCGGACCAAGCAGCATGAACAGGTTCGGCATGCCTTGGACGGCGACGCTCTTGTGGGCGCGAGGACCGGCTGACCACATGTCATCCAGCGTCTGGCCGCCGTGGGTGCGGACCGTCGCGGGACGCACATAATCGTGTGCGTTGAATCCCGTTGCCAGCACGACGATGTCGGCCTCGTGCAGACGGCCGTCGGTGGTCCGGATGCCGCGCTCCTCGAACCGTTCGATGGCCGTCGTCTCCACGGTCACGTCGGGACGCTGCACCTGGCGGTAGAAGTCCGGGTGAATGATCAGTCGCTTGCACCCGGGCCGGTAGTCCGGAGTGAGCTTGGCGCGCAATACCGGATCGACGACCGAAGCGAGATTGCGTTCGCACCCCCTGTTGACCAAGCGTCGGCGCAATCCGGGCCGCGTGAGGAAGACGCTGAAAACCTTGAACGATTCGTCTTCCGCCCGGCGCAGCGCCCTGCTAAGCAACCGGCTTCGGCTCAGCAACGCGCGAGCGGCCGGCGGTATCGACGGGTTGGGCAGCCGGGCGACCCATTGCGGGGTGCGCTGAAAGAGCGTGGCGTGAGCCGCCACCCCGGCCACCGCCGATATCAGCTGCACACCGGTGGAGCCGTTGCCGATGACGGCGATCCGCTTGCCGGACACCTCGATGTCATCGCTCCACCGTGCCGAATGGACGATCTGGCCGGCGAAGTCGTTGATACCCGCGAAGTCCGGCGTGCGGGGCCGGTGCAAAAAGCCGGTCGCGAGGATGACGAAGTCGGCGTCCAGAGTTTCTCCGTCATGGGTGGTTAGCCGCCAGTGCTGCCCGGTGTGGTGGGCGTCGACAACCTCGGTGCGGTAGCGGATCATTCGTTCGATGTTGTGCCGGCGCGCCGATTGTTCGAAGTAGTTCTGGATCTCCGGGCCGGGCGAAAAGACCCGGCTCCACGACGGATTCAAGTCGAACGAGTACTGGTACAGGTGCGACGGCACGTCGCAGGTCAGCCCCGGATAGCGGTTGTCCCGCCAGGTCCCGCCGAGCCGGTCGGCCTTCTCCAGCACAGTGACGTCGCGAAAGCCCGCGCGGTCGAGCAGGATCGCCTGACACAGCCCGGACATCCCGGCGCCGACGATCACGACCCGCGGCGCGCGGCGCATCAGGCCCCCGGGGCCGATGCCTGCGCTCGCGGCGTCAGCGCCACCCGCATGTGGGCCAGGCCGCGCAACGAGCTATTGGTCGTCCACTCCGGTATACCGATCACATCGATGCGCTCTACCCGCTCGGTGAGTTCGCACAGCACCGCTCTAGTCTCCATCCGCGCCAGGCTCGCGCCAAGGCACAGATGAATTCCCGACCCGAACGCAACGTGAGACGGATTGCGCGCTGCCACGAATGCGTCGGGGTTGTCGAACTGCCGCGGGTCGCGGTTGGCCGCACCCCATAGCAGCGCAACCCGCGCACCGGCTGGAATTGTCACGTCAGCTACTTGGTATGGGGTTTTCGCTGTGCGATAGAAGCCCTGAATTGGCGACGAGAAGCGCAGCTGTTCTTCGATCGCGCTGCCAATCAGCGGGTCGGGATCCCGCCGGATCAGCTCGAACTGGTCGGGGTTTTCCGACAGCGTCAGGAACATCGTGCTCAGCAGGTTGGTGGTGGTCTCGTTGCCGGCCAGCAGGAGCAGCAACGCGAAGTAGAACAGTTCGTCGCGGCTGATCTCGCCGTCGCCTGCGGTGGCCACCAAATGGCCCAGCAGAGTGTCGCGGCCCAGCAGCTCGCGGCTGTCGATCCGGCTGCAGAAGTACGAATGCAGATGGCGCACGCCATTGAGGGTAGGCACCATCTGCCACAACCCTTTTGGTGTTAGTTGGATATTGGCCACTCGCACGGCCTCGTTGGACCAGTACCGGAAAAATTCTTCGTCCTTCGGCGGAATGCCGAGAATGTGCGCGATCATCCGCATCGGCAACGGCACCGCCAGCCGTTGCACGACATCCGATCCCGGATTGGCCATCAACTCCGAGACCCGTTCGCGCGCAAGCTGATTTACGGTCTCCTGCCACCCCGACAGCGCGCCGCGCGCGAACGCGGGCTGCACCTTGCGCCGCAATTCGGTGTGTCGCGGTGGATCCAGGTTGAGAAGCACCGGGATTTCGGCGCGGGACCGAGTCACGCCTTCGGCGTTGGACAGCGTCGCGGCATTGCGGGCCGCGGCGCGCACGTCGTCATAGCGGCTGAGGATGAAGATGTTGCGTTTGCGGTTGTATCGGACCCGCGGGCCGGCCAGCAGTTCCGCGTATCCCGGATAAGGGTTGGCAGCGGTCACCGGATCAAAGGGGTCAAACGACGTCTCGTGGATGTCCGGATATTCGCGGCGCTTGAGCATTGCGCCCAGATCGGTGGTGACGTTGGTGTAGAGACCTTCCGCGAACGGCCGCGCCATCGACGTTGCCAACCGGAGGTCGTGCTTGAGGGTCACGGTTCCTCCGTCCGCCATGCCGGATCCGATCAACCGATGCAAACATGACCGTAACAATTATTTCTGTAACAGACAATGGGGTTAAGATCAGCGTCATATGGAGATCACGATCGACGAGCTTGCCCAGCACGTTTCCATGTCCTCGCGCAATATCCGGGAGTGGCAGCGCCAGGGTTTGCTGCCTCCGCCTACCCGCCGCGGACGTGTGGGCATCTACTCCGACGAGCACGTCGCGCGGATCAGGCGGGTGCAGCAGCTGCACGCCGAAGGCTTCCCGCTCGACCTGATCCGGCGCATGATCGACACCGGCATAGGCAACGAGAGTGACATCCGGCACCTGGCGGCCGAAGTGCTGGCCCCATTCAGCACAGCCGGCCCCATCACGATTAGCCGAGCAGAGCTCGACAACCGACTCGGCGCCGGCGCTGCCGCGCAGCTGGCCAAGCTCGGCCTGGTCGCCGACGCCGACAGTGACCCGGTGTCGGTGCGCGACGCAGAGACACTGGACCTGATCGAAGGCCTTACCGACATGGGCGTCGCGCTGGAGCGGATGGTTGCCACGTTGGTTGATGTCCGCGAGCACCAGCGCCGCATCGCCGACGTGATCCTGCGGACCTACGCCGAAGATGTGTGGGAGCCGTTCGTGTCGTCGAAATTCGCTGCGCCCGATTGGGGTTCGCTGGCCGACCATGCGGGGCGAGGCCGCCAGTTGGTGAGCGTTCTGCTCACGCACCTGCAGCAAGCCGCGTTCGACGACGCTGCGGCAGCGGTGATGTTGAGCGAGGTCGGGCAGGCCGAGCGGGCGCTGGACGGCATCAAGCCATCACAGAGTGGCCGGTCGGATCACCACGACTGACTTGGTTTTCGGCCCCTCGTCGCGGAGCAGCGCGATAACCCGGCCGTCGGC
>NZ_JBATXN010000625.1:0-10208 GCF_049673265.1 Mycobacterium sp.
GATAGTCGCCTGCCTGCGCCAGTCGCACCCGGGCGTCCGCCTCGGCGACGTGCGGGGCGTGGGCGTCCGGGTCGGTGTGGACCGCGACCGTGCCCAGGCCGAGATTGCGGCAGGTCGCGAACACCCGTCGGGCGATCTCGCCGCGGTTGGCCACCAGAACTCGAGTGATTGTCATGCGCGTCACATCCGGAAGACGCCGAAGTTCGACGTCCCCTTGATCGGGCCATTGGCTATGGCGGACAAACACATTCCCAGAACGGTACGGGTGTCGCGCGGATCGATCACCCCGTCGTCGTACAGCATCCCGGACAGCACCATCGGCAGCGACTCGGCCTCGATCTGGCCTTCGACCGCGGCCCGCATCGCCGCATCAGCTTCCTCGTCGACTTGCTGGCCGCGCGCCTCGGCGGCCGCGCGGCTCACGATCGACAACACCCCGGCCAGCTGCGCGCCACCCATCACGGCGGCCTTTGCGCTCGGCCAAGCGAACAAAAACCGCGGGTCGTAGGCGCGGCCGCACATGCCGTAATGGCCGGCGCCGTACGACGCGCCGATCAGCAGCGAGATATGCGGCACTGTCGAGTTGGACACCGCGTTGATCATCATCGAACCGTGTTTGATCATGCCGCCCTCTTCATAGTCCTTGCCCACCATGTATCCGGTGGTGTTGTGCAAGAACAACAGTGGCGTGTTGGACCGGTTTGCCAGCTGAATGAACTGGGTGGCCTTTTGCGACTCCTCGCTGAACAGCACACCGCGGGCGTTGGCCAGGATGCCCAGCGGGTAGCCGTGCAGCCTCGCCCAGCCGGTGACCAGAGACGAGCCGTAAAGCGCCTTGAATTCGTCGAACTCGGAGCCGTCGACGATGCGGGCGATCACTTCCCGCGGATCGAACGGGACGCGCAGATCGGCCGGCACGATGCCGATCAGCTCCTCAGCGTCGAACAGCGGCTCGACGACCGGTCTTGGCGCGGGTCCCTGTTTGGACCAGTTGAGCCGGGCAACGATGCGACGCCCGATGCGGATCGCATCGAGTTCGTCGACAGCGAAGTAGTCACCCAAACCCGATATGCGGGAGTGCATTTCGGCACCGCCCAGCGACTCGTCGTCGGACTCCTCGCCGGTAGCCATCTTCACCAGCGGCGGGCCGGCCAGAAAGACCTTCGAGCGTTCTTTGATCATCACGACGTGGTCGGACATCCCGGGCACGTACGCGCCGCCCGCGGTGGAGTTGCCGAACACCAGCGCAATCGTCGGTATCCCGGCCGCCGACAATCGGGTCAGGTCGCGAAACATCCGGCCGCCCGGGACGAAGATTTCCTTCTGCGTGGGTAGGTCCGCGCCGCCGGATTCCACCAGCGACAGCACGGGAAGCCGGTTCTCAAAGGCGATTTGGTTGGCTCGCAGAATTTTCTTCAACGTCCACGGATTGC
The DNA here is from genome assembly GCF_049673265.1 of Mycobacterium sp. GTDB lineage: Bacteria > Actinomycetota > Actinomycetes > Mycobacteriales > Mycobacteriaceae > Mycobacterium. The sequence continues at coordinate 1,434 of NZ_JBATXN010000625.1, forward strand.
TGGTGCCGCCTTTGACCGTCGGGTCGTTGGCGACGATCATGCATTCGACACCCTCGACGACGCCGATTCCCGTGACCGTACTGGCGCCGACCGCGAACGCGCTGCCCCACGCTGCGAGTGGGCTCAGTTCGAGGAAGGCGGAGTCGGGATCGACGAGCAGCTCGATGCGTTCCCGGGCCGTCAGCTTGCCGCGGGCATGATGGCGCTCGACGTACTTGGGGCCGCCACCGCCGAGCGCGTTGGCCAGCTCGCCGGCGATCTCCTCAAGCCGTGACGTGGCCGTCGATGCCGCCTCGGCGTAGGTGTCGGAGTTGGGATCGAGCGTGGACTGCAACGCGGTCATGACCACCGCCGACGATGCGGTGGGGGTACCCCCAGCCGCGCAGCGGCGAGGGGGACGGAGCGATGAGGAGGAGGCGGTGTAATCATGACTGATATCCAAGGGTTTTCGCGGCCAGCGAGGTCAAGATTTCGGTGGTGCCGCCTCCGATGCCGAGGATCCGCATGTCGCGGTACTGGCGTTCGACTTCGGATTCGGACATGTATCCCATGCCACCGAACAGCTGAACGGCTTGGTGGGCCACCCATTCGCCGGCTTCGACGGCGGTGTTCTTGGCGAAACACACCGGCGCGATCAGGTTGGTTTCGCCGGCCAGCTGGCGCTCCACCACGTTGCGCGCATAGACGCGCGCGACATCGATGCGACGGGCCATCTCGGCCAGCGTGTTCTGCACGGCCTGCCGGGATATCAGTGGCCGGCCGAACGTCTCGCGGTCGCGGCACCATTGCACGGTGATGTCGAGGCATCGCTGCGCGCTCGAATAGGCTTGCGCGGCAAGGCCGATGCGCTCGGCGACGAATGCCTGCGCGATCTGGGCGAAGCCGCTGTTCTCCGCGCCGACCAGGTTGGCCGCCGGCACGACGGCATCGGTGTAGGACAGCTCGGCGGTGTCCGACGAACGCCAACCCATCTTGTCCAGCTTGCGGCTCACCGCGAACCCCGGCGTGCCTTTCTCGACCGTCAGCAAGGAAACTCCTGCAGCGCCAGGGCCACCGGTGCGTACCGCGGTGACGACGTAGTCGGCGCGTACCCCGGAGGTGATGTAGGTTTTGGCGCCGTTGACGATGTAGTGGTCGCCGTCCCGGACCGCAGTCGTCCGCACGTGCCCGACATCGGAGCCGCCGCCGGGCTCGGTGATGGCCAACGCGCCGATCAGCTCGCCGGCCAAGGTCGGGCGAACGAATTTTTCGATCAGCCCCGCATCCCCGGACGCGATCATGTGCGGCACCGCGATGCCGCAGGTGAACAGCGACGCGAAGACGCCCCCGGGTACAACTGCCTCATGCAGCTCTTCGCAGACGATCACCGCGTCGGCGCCGTCACCGCCGCCGCCACCGACTTCCTCGGGGAAGTTCGCCCCAAGTACCCCGGCAGCTCCCGCGCGTCGATGCAGGTCCCGCGGCAACTCACCGATCCGCTCCCACTCGTCTGCGTGTGGCAAGATCTCCCGTTCGGCGAAGGAGCGCACCGTCTTGCGCAGCTGGTCCCGTTCGGGTGTGGTCCAGATGTTCATGACAACAACCCCTCCGGGATATCGACGTGGCGGCTGCGCAGCCATTCGCCCAGCCCTTTCGCTTGCGGATCGAACCGTGCTTGGTAGGCGACGCCTTGGCCGAGGATGTCGTCGATGACGAAGTTCACCGCACGCAGGTTGGGCAGCAGGTGCCGGGTGACCGGCAGCTCGGCCGTTTCGGGCAGCAGCTCCTTGAGCAGCTCGACGGTCAGGGTGTTGGCCAGCCAGCGCCACTGCTCGTCGGTACGCACCCATACTCCGACGTTGGCCGACCCGCCCTTGTCGCCGCTGCGGGCCGCTGCGATCCGGCCCAGCGGCACGCGACGCGTCGGACCCGCCGGCAATGGCTCTGGCAGGGCCGGCGGGTCGGCGGCCGTCAGATCGAGAGTCTCTGCCGCGCAAGGGATGTAGGTGCCGGTCCCGTCGGCATCCACGGCGACATGCGGCACTTTCGTAGCGTCGACGTAGCCGGCGGTAAACACTCCATACACCTGACCGTCGCCGGGCGGCGCGGTGACGGTGAAGCCCGGATAGCTTGCGAGCGCTAATTCGACTGCGGCCGAGGAAAACTGGCGTCCGACGTTGGCGGCGTCTTGGTCGCGGACCACGCAGCGCAGTAGCGCACTGGCCGTTTCTTCGGTGTCGGCGTCGGGGTGTTCGGTGCGGGCGAGCGTCCACTCCAACTCCGCGGGTTTGACCGTGAGTGCCGCCTCCAGCTGGCGTCGCACCAACGCGGCCTTTTCTTCGATGTCCAGGCCGGTCAATACGAACGTCATCGAGTTGCGGAATCCGCCGATGCTGTTCAGCGAGACCTTCAGCGTGGGCGGCGGCGGTTCACCGACCACCCCGCTGATGCGCACCCGATCGGCGCCGTCGGCGCTCAACTCGATGGTGTCCATCCGGGCCGTGACGTCCGGATTGGCATAGCGGGCGCCGGTGATCTCGTAGAGCAGTTGCGCGGTGACGGTGTCGACGCTGACCAACCCTCCGGTCCCGGGGTGCTTGGTGATCACCGAGGAGCCGTCGGCGTGGATCTCGGCCAGCGGGAAACCCGGGTGGGTCAAATCGGGGATCTCGGTGAAGAACGAGAAGTTGCCGCCGGTGGCCTGAATGCCGCATTCGATCACGTGCCCGGCGACCACGGCGCCGGCGAGTTGGTGGTAGTCGGTGCGGCTCCAGCCGAAGTGCGCGGCCGCCGGCCCGACGGTCACCGACGCGTCGGTGACGCGGCCGGTCACCACCACGTCGGCGCCACTGGCCACGCAGTCGACGATGCCCCAGCCGCCCAGGTAGGCATTGGCCGTCAACGGCGTGCCCAGCCCCAGTTCCTCAGCCCGCGGCAACAGGTCGTCGCCTTCAACATGGGCGACTCGAGCCGCGACGCCCACCCGCTCGGCCAGGCTGCGGATCGCGTCGGCGAGGCCGGCGGGATTGAGGCCGCCTGCGTTGGCGACGATGCGGACACCGCGGTCGTGTGCCAGACCCAGGCACTCCTCGAGCTGGGTCAGGAAGGTCTTCGCGTAGCCGCGATCAGGGTGCTTCATCCGGTCGCGGCCAAGGATCAGCATGGTCAGTTCGGCCAGGTAATCGCCGGTGAGGAAGTCCAGATCGCCGCCGGTGAGCATCTCGCGCATCGCGGAGTGCCGATCGCCATAAAATCCCGAGCAGTTGCCAATCCGGACCGCGGACGCCATACGTGTCGCCCTCCCTTCAGCGTCCTACCGGACGCAACCAACCAACCGGTAGGTTAGCGGGTACCGCAGGTGTCACGTCAAGGATGCTCCCTTTCCGGCTGCCACGTTCGGGTGCCGATTTTTGTGAGCAGCAGGGCAGGAGACTATTATTGATCTCAACTTGGTCGAAACCGCCCCGTTGAGGCTGCTCGTGCGGCGACCCCCCTACCAGTAGTTAGGCCCGATTATGGCTGTGCCAAAGCGCAGGACGTCGCGCGCGAACACCCGGAGTCGGCGCGCGCAGTGGAAGGCTGACAAGCCCGAACTTGTGGGTGTGACGGTGGCCGGCCAACAGCACAAAGTGCCGCGCCGGTTGCTCAAGGCGGCGCGCCTCGGCCTAATCAACCTGGATCGCCGCTAGCTTTTTCGCCATGAGTCCCGCCGTCCGGCAACGGGGCCGGCAGCACAGCGACCCGACGAAGAGCAGGGCAATCAGCCTCTGCACCTCTCAGGCCGCTCTCAGGCGATTGGATGAAACTGGTGGCCGTGCGAATTCTTGTCGTTGACGACGATCGAGCCGTGCGCGAATCGCTGCGCCGGTCGCTTTCCTTCAATGGCTATTCAGTCTCGTTGGCAGAAGACGGGGTGGAAGCCCTCGAGATGATCGCCGCGGATAAGCCCGACGCGCTGGTCCTCGACGTGATGATGCCGCGGCTGGACGGCTTAGAGGTATGCCGTCAGCTGCGCAGCACCGGAGACGATCTGCCGATCCTGGTGCTGACCGCCCGCGACACGGTTTCCGAGCGCGTCGCGGGCCTGGACGCCGGCGCCGACGACTACATCCCTAAGCCGTTCGCTCTTGAAGAGCTGCTGGCCCGCTTGCGCGCGCTGCTGCGCCGCACCAGGATCGAGGAAGCGGGCGAATCCGTGGCGATGACGTTCGCGGACCTCACGCTTGATTCGGTGACCCGCGAAGTTACTCGTGGGCAACGCCAGATCAGCCTGACCCGCACTGAATTCGCATTGCTGGAGATGTTGATTGCCAACCCGCGACGGGTCCTGACTCGCAGCCGGATTCTGGAAGAGGTGTGGGGCTTCGACTTCCCCACCTCAGGCAATGCGCTGGAAGTGTATGTCGGATACCTGCGTCGTAAGACCGAAGCAAATGGAGAGCCGCGGCTGATCCACACGGTGCGTGGAGTGGGTTACGTGCTGCGTGAAACACCGCCCTAATGCGCTTGTTCCGCCGGCGACGTCGAGCTCAGCTGCGAGCCAGCACCTCGTTATCGCTGCGGTGGCGGGTGATGCTGCTGGCGATGTCGATGGTGGCGATGGTGGTCGTCTTGATGGCCGTCGCCGTCTACGCGGTGATCTCCGCGGCGCTGTACAAGGACATCGACAACCAGCTGCAGAGCCGGGCTCAGCTGCTGATCGCCAGCGGTTCGTTGGCCGCCGATCCCGCGAAAGCCATTGAGGGCACTGCCTATTCGGATGTCAACGCGATGCTGGTGAACCCCGGCCGATCGATCTTCACGGCTAACCAGGAGGGCCAGACACTGCCGATCGGGCCGCCGGAAAAGGCCGTCATCCGCGGTGATCTGTTCATGTCGCGGCGGACGGCGGCCGATCAGCGAGTACTGGCGGTGCACCTGCCGAATGGCAGCTCGTTGCTGATATCCAAGAGCCTGGCACCAACCGACGCGGTGATGACGAAGTTGCGTTGGGTGCTGGTGATCGTCGGCGGGGTCGGCGTCGCGGTCGCCGCGGTCGCCGGTGGGATGGTCACCCAGGCCGGGCTGCGTCCGGTGGGCCGGCTGACCGAGGCGGCCGAACGGGTGGCACGCACCGACGACCTGCGGCCCATCCCGGTATTCGGCAGCGACGAACTGGCCCGGCTGACCGAAGCGTTCAACCTGATGCTGCGTGGCCTGGCCGAATCTCGGGAACGTCAGACTCGCCTGGTCGCCGATGCGGGTCACGAGCTACGCACCCCGCTGACATCGCTGCGCACCAACGTCGAACTGCTGATCGCGTCAAGTGAACCGGGTGCGCCGCCGCTGCCCGACCAGGAGATGGCCGATCTGCGCGCCGACGTGATCGCGCAGATCGAGGAATTATCCACGCTGGTAGGCGATTTGGTGGACCTCACTCGAGACGACGCCGGCGAAGTAGTTCACGAGCCGGTCGACATCGGCGAGGTCATCGACCGGTCTCTGGAGCGAGTACGGCGGCGCCGCAACGACATTGAGTTCGACGTCGAGGTGATGCCGTGGCAGGTCTACGGTGATTCTGCGGGCCTGTCGCGTGCAGTGCTGAACCTGATGGACAACGCCGCGAAGTGGAGTCCGTCAGGGGAGACCGTCGGAGTCAAGCTCAGGCAGTTGAACCCAACGCATGCCGAGTTGGTGGTATCCGACCATGGACCGGGGATCCCCGAAGCTGAGCGGGCGCTGGTGTTCGAGCGGTTCTTCCGCTCGACCACGGCGCGCGCGATGCCGGGCTCAGGCCTTGGCCTTGCGATCGTCAAACAGGTCGTGCTCAAACACGGCGGAGCGCTTCGCGTCGAAGACACAGTTGCAGGCGGCGACCCGCCGGGAACGTCGATCCGCGTATTGCTGCCGGGACGGCCGATCCCCACGTCGGAGTACCGGGCCGCCGAGGAAGCTGCGCAGGATGTTAACGCTTCGTCAAAACCGGGGAACTCTCTAGGTCCAGCGAACGTTATCTCAGTCGAATCTCAGACCACGCAGGCAGGGTAGTTACCCAGCTACTGTTAAGTCTGAACCGACTGCCCAAGGAAAAGAGCGACCTAGCGACATGACGAATCACCCGAGGTATTCGCCACCGCCGCAGCAGGCCGGGTACCCCCCGGCGCCCGATCAGCGTGGGGCCCCAGGCTATTCCAGCCATGGGCAGCAGCAAACATATCCTCAGCAATTCGACTGGCGCTACGGCCAGCAGCCCTACCGGCAGCCATACGGTTCGTTCGGTGGCGGTCCGGCAGGCGGTCCGCCGCCGCCGCAACCTGGCATGCCCCGAAAGCGTTCTCGCGCAGGCGCATTGACTGTCGGAGCAGTGGTGATCGCGGTCGTATCGGCCGGCATCGGCGGCGCGACGGCGTCGGTGATCGAGCACCGTGGGCAGCTCCCTTCCATCGCCGACGGAACGTCACTGGGCGGTGCGGCTCCCAGCGTGCCGGCCGCCAATCCCCCGATGGGCACGGTCGAACAGGTCGCCGCGAAAGTGGTGCCCAGCGTGGTCATGCTCGAGACCGATCTCGGTCGACAGTCCGAGGAGGGTTCGGGCATCATCCTGTCTTCCGACGGTTTGATCCTGACCAACAACCACGTCGTCGCCACCGCGGCCAATCCCGGTCACCCTGCTGCGCCGCGCGAGCGTGGTGGCCCGCGGGAGCCGGAGCCTGGTGGCCCGCAGGACCCGGACAGCGAGCCTCCCGTCGGAAAGCCGAAGACCACGGTGACCTTCTCGGACGGGCGCCATGCGGAGTTCACGGTGGTGGGGGCGGACCCGACCACCGACATCGCAGTCGTTCGGGTCCAAGGCGTTTCCGGCTTGACGCCGATCACGCTTGGGTCGTCAGCGAATTTGCGCGTCGGCCAGCCGGTGATGGCGGTCGGGTCGCCGCTGGGCCTGGAGGGCACGGTGACCACCGGCATCGTCAGCGCAATGAACCGGCCGGTGTCGACGACCGGCGAGACCGGTAACCAAAACACCGTCCTCGACGCGATTCAGACCGACGCCGCGATAAACCCGGGTAACTCGGGCGGCGCGTTGGTCAACATGAGCGGACAGCTGGTCGGCGTCAACTCAGCGATTGCCACGCTGGGTGGCGATTCGCCCGACGCGCAGAGCGGTTCGATCGGGCTGGGCTTCGCGATTCCGGTCGATCAGGCCAAGCGCATCGCCGACGAGTTGATCAAGACGGGAACTGCGGCGCATGCGTCCCTGGGCGTCCAGGTCACCAACGACAAGGGCACACCTGGTGCCAAAGTCGTTGAGGTGGTGCCCAACGGAGCGGCAGCAGCCGCCGGCCTGCCCAGCGGAGTCGTGGTGACCAAGGTCGACGACCGTCCGATCAACAGCGCCGACGGGTTGGTTGCCGCCGTGCGATCCAAAGCGCCCGGCGACAAAGTGACGCTCACGTTCAACGATCCCTCGGGTGATACCAAGACTGTGCAGGTCACCCTGGGCAAGGCGCAGCAGTGATGAGAGTCCCCGCATCGTGGTCGGACCCCAGATATACGGTTGCAACCATGGAACAGAGCGCGGAGTTGGTGGGCAGGGCACTCGTCGTCGTCGTCGACGACCGAACCGCGCACGGCGATGAGGACCACAGCGGGCCACTGGTCACCGAGCTGCTCACCGAAGCGGGATTCGTTGTCGACGGCGTCGTGGCCGTCGCTGCTGACGAGGTGGAGATCCGCAACGCACTGAATACCGCGGTGATCGGGGGAGTGGATCTGGTGGTATCGGTCGGTGGCACGGGCGTCACGCCGCGCGACATAACACCCGAAGCGACCAAGGAAATCCTCGATCGCGAACTCCTCGGAATCTCGGAAGCCATCCGGGCGTCAGGGCTGTCAGCGGGCATCATCGATGCCGGCTTGTCACGTGGCTTGGCGGGTATCTCGGGGAGCACCTTGGTGGTCAACCTCGCCGGCTCGCGGTACGCGGTGCGCGACGGTATGGCGACGTTGAATCCGCTGGCGGTCGGGATAATCGCCCAACTCTCGAGCTTGGAGATTTGACTCCCACCAGCCCGCGGCGCGCCGACCGAAGCAAGCTCGACGAGATATTCGGGACGGAGCTGCCGCAAGAGTCGAGCGACGACGCTGATCGCGGCCGTCCGGTGACGATGCGGTCCGAGGAGGAACCGGACAACTGGGATGATCGCGAGCAGTGGCTGAGGGAGAACGTACCCCCACACCACGTTTGACCGGTTGGAGATGTCACAGCATGAATACCCTTGCGTGACTAATTCGCCGCATCGCCCGCATTTGCGGACGTACGGGCATACCGTTTTTGCGGGCGAACTCACATTGCCCTGCTACGCCCTGGCAATTCTGCGGTGACGGAGGTGGCTCGCGTGTTCAAAGGATTCCGAGATTTCATAATGCGGGGTGACGTGATCACCGTCGCTGTCGGGTTGGTTGTGGCCTTGGCTTTTTCAAACCTGGTCAAAGCCTTCACCGACAGCGTGATCAACCCGCTCGTCGCGGCGTCCCAGCCGCATCACGCTCTCGGATTGGGCGTGCAGCTCGGCGACGGAGGCAACAAGGCGACCTTCGTCGATTTCGGAGCGTTCATCTCGGCGATCGTCTACTTCGTGGTCTTCATGGCGACCGTCTACGTTGCGATCGTGCTGCCGTACCGGCACATCCAAAAGCGCCGCGGTGTAAGCGTATTCGGCCAGGAGCCGGCGACCAAGGCATGCTCGGAGTGCATGTCCGACATCCCCGAGGCTGCGCACAAGTGCAAGTACTGTGCCAGCGACCAGCCGGCGGCCG
>NZ_JBATXN010000626.1:0-13374 GCF_049673265.1 Mycobacterium sp.
GCCGCGGCCAATATGTCGGCCTTGGTGCGGCGTTCCGGTTTGACCATCAGGCGTCGGGCGACACCGGTTCAGTTGGCATTCGCGGCCACGCCCGCCGACTTGCGGGGGCGCCGGCGGCGGCGCCGTGCGCTGTGTGCGCCGTCGCCGGAGTTCGCTGTCGCGGTGGCGGCGGCGGGAGCCGCTGAGGTCCCCGCCTCGCCGTTGGTGGCACCGGCGGCAGCCCCGGTTGCCGGGTGGCCTGTCGCCGACTTGCCTCCCCGGGTGCGCTGCCGCTGGCGGCTGCTCTTGCGCGGCCGCGACTCGGATTGGTCGCTGCCCCGGGCGCCCGAGCCGGTGCGTTTGGCCTGCGATTTACGCGGCGATCCGACCGTGCCGCGGGCCTCGGTCGGAATGTCGAGCTCGGTGTACAAGTGCGGTGAGCTGGAGTAGGTTTCGGCCGGATCCGGGCAGCCCAGACCGAGCGCCTTATCGATCATTGTCCAGCGGGCCAGCTCGTCCCAGTCGACCAACGTGACCGCGACCCCGGTTTTGCCCGCGCGGCCGGTGCGGCCAATCCGGTGAACGTAGGCCTGTTCGTCCTCGGGGATCTGATAGTTGATGACGTGGGTGACGTCGTCGACGTCGATTCCGCGGGCCGCCACGTCGGTGGCGACCAGGACGTCGATCCCGCCGCTGCGGAACGCTTTGAGCGCTTTCTCCCGGGCGATTTGGCCCAAGTCGCCGTGCACGGCGCCGACGGCGAAACCGCGTTCGGCAAGGTCGTCGGCGACCTTCTGGGCGGTGCGCTTGGTCCGGGTGAAGATCATCGTGGCACCGCGTCCACGGACCTGCAGCACCCTGCTGACCAGCTCGACCTTGTCCAACGCGTGGGCGCGATAAACGTACTGCTTGGTGAGGTCGTGCACCGCCGAAGAATGCGGCGCCTCGGCCCGAATGTGAGTGGGCTGGTTCATGAACGTGCGGGCCAGCGTGATGATCGGATCCGGCATCGTCGCCGAGAACAGCATCGACTGCCGCTCGTCGGGGATCTGGCGCAAAATCCGTTCGATATCGGGCAAGAAGCCGAGGTCGAGCATTTCGTCCGCCTCGTCGAGCACCAGCACCGACAGGCCGCCCAGCTGCAGGTGGCCCTGCTGGGCCAGGTCGAGCAGCCGGCCGGGGGTACCCACCACCACGTCGGCGCCGGCGCGCAGCGCCTCGACCTGCGGCTCGTAGGGCCGGCCGCCATAGATGGACACCACCGACAGCCGTCGCTCGTCGTCAGTGATCAGGTGCTTGGCGGCGGTGGCCAAGTCACCGGAGACCTGCAGGCACAGCTCGCGGGTGGGCACCACGATCAGCGCCCGCGGGATGCCGTTGAGCGGGCGTTGGGCGCCGGAGGTGCTGATCCGCTGCAGCAGCGGCACCCCGAATGCCAGGGTTTTGCCCATTCCGGTGCGGGCCTGGCCGATCAGGTCGTCGCCGGCGAGTGCGAGCGGCAGCGTTAGCTCTTGGATGGCAAAGGGATGCTCTATGCCGTCCTCGGTCAGTGCCTGCACTATTTCCGCGCGGACGCCGATCTCGGCAAAGGTGGATTCGGATGTGGTTCGAGTGGGTGTGATGAGTGGGGTCATGCGTGAGACGCGATGCCTTTCGGTGTCGTATTCGGTTGGTCAATCGTTGCGGTCACGCGCGCACCAGTTGACTGTCGAATACGTTGCCGATTCGCGGGCCCTGCGCTCACTAGGCGGGGCCAACTGCGTGCACGCTCATTTCGCCGGTAGCGGCGGCAAGGATCTACTGCCAATACCTGCATAGATCATAGCTTGTGGGCTGCCGGGGCCCGGGATTGCGGTGGGAAGCCGGGCGCAGCGGGTCGCCACCAACACACATAGGCTGTTGCCATGACTTCGCTTTCGGGCGCAGACCAGCTGCCCGATCCGCCCCCGGCACGGGTGTCGGCGGATCATCCCGGCGTCAACGAATTGTTCGCGGTATTGGCCTACGGCGAGGTCGCGGCCTTCTACCGGCTGACCGAAGAAGCCCGGATGGCGCCAGATCTGCGCGGGCGAATTTCGATGGCCAGCATGGCCGCAGCCGAGATGGGTCATTACGAGCTGTTGCACGACGCGCTGGAACGCCGGGGTGTCGATGTCGTCTCGGCGATCTCCAGATACGCTTCCGCGCTCGACGGCTACCACCGACTGACCACGCCCAGCACCTGGCTGGAGGCGCTCGTCAAGACCTATGTCGGTGATTCCCTGGCCGCCGATTTCTACCTGCAGATTGCCGACACGTTGCCCGACGAGGCCGCCGACGTCGTACGCGCGACGATGTCGGAGACCGGACACTCCCAGTTCGTCGTCGCCGAGGTGCGGGCCGCGGTGACCAAGAGCGCCAGACAGCGCAGCCGGCTGGCGCTGTGGTCACGACGGCTGCTCGGCGAAGCGATCACGCAGGCCCAGTACGTGCTGGCCGAGCATGATGAGTTGGTCGACCTGGTGGTGTCGAGGACCGACGGCCTGACGCAGCTGTCCGAGATCTTCGACCGGCTTCAGCGCACGCACGACGACCGAATGCGTGAACTGGGTCTGGCCTAACGGCTGCAGGTCGCGATCATCGCGTTACTGGTCGACATCGCCACGGGCTGACCCGCGCCGTCGGCGATCGAGCAGTTGAGATGACCGGTCAGACTCGTCGCGACGACGGACCTGATCTGCGCACCCGGGTTCATCACCACTGTTCGCGACCACGGCAGCGACACATTGAAGTCGGTCTGGGGAGCTCCCTGAGCGTCGGTGTAGACGACGGTGACCAGGTCGAGCAGTCCTTTGGTCCCGGTCACCCGGTAGACGAAGGTGCGGGCGGCCACATCCGGCGGCACGGACGGCGCAGCCGCCTGCGGCGGGATCGCGGTCGGCGTGTTGGTGGGACTCGCGGTGGGTGATGGGCTGGGTGTTTTCGGCGGCGGTGCCACGGTGGTCACGGTTTCGGGAGCGAGCGGCGGAGCGCTCAGCCGTGGTGTGGTCACGCTGCGCGACGGCGGCACCACGGTCGCCGACGTCGAGGTGCTGTCGCCGCCGTTCACGATCACGACCGTGGCGATCAGCGCGAGCACGAAGACGATGCCGGCGATCGCCGCGATCGGGCGCCAGCGCTGATCCATGGGCGCGAACTCATCGCCGTCGGCGTAGTAGTCGTCGGCGGTGATGTCATCTGGGTAGTCCTGGATATCGCTATCCAAGTAATTCATGGTGCTGATGTTGCAGATGTTATCGATGCGGGCAGGCCAAGTGACGTGACGTGTGGGCGTGTCAGGTCACGATTTGCCAACGGCGCCGAGTCCAAGCGCACAGGGAATGCTTGGTGCCGACCGGCTTTCAGCACCGGGCATGGTTCGACCGCCGCTTCTTTTCGCGCCCGGGCGCGCATCGTCGTCGCACGGCGCACTAGCCTGCTTGCAGAACGATTTCCAATGATCACCGGGAGAGAACGGGAAGGGGCCGACGTGGAGGTCAAGATCGGTATCACGGACAGCCCGCGCGAGTTGGTATTCAGCAGTGCGCAAACGCAAAACGAAGTCGAAGAACTCGTCGCCAGCGCGCTTGGCAAGGAGTCCAACCTGCTGAGCCTGACCGACGAGAAGGGCCGTCGCTTCCTGGTTCACGCCGCCAAGATCGCCTACGTCGAAATCGGCGTCGCGGACGCTCGCCGGGTCGGTTTCGGACTGGGCAGCAGCGCGGCTAGGAACGGGTGAGCGGCACGTGTGACAGTCCGCCCCAAGCGAACTGCACGGTGCCGTCCACGGCGTCGTCTTTCGAAATCGGCCGATCGGTGTCCAACCAGTACCGGGCGCAGTCGACGCTAAGGGCGACCAGGGCCACCGCGATCATCCGGGCGCGGTGCGGGTCCAACGCGGAATCGGCGCTGATCAGGTCGAAAACCGCATCGGCGCAGGCTTCGGTGGCCACCCTTACTTGCGCGGCGACCTGAGGCTCGGTGACGTAGTCGTTATCGAAGATCAGCCGGTAGCCCTGCCCGTCGTGTTCGATGAAGTCGAAAAATGCCTGCACCGCTGAACGCAGCCGTTGGCGGTTGTCGGTCGTGGTGCGCAGCGCCTGCCGCACGCCAGACACCAGATTCTCGACGTGTCGAGCCAAGACAGCCAGGTACAACTCGAGCTTACTTGAAAAGTGTTGGTAGAGAACAGGTTTGCTGACTCCGGCGCGCTCGGCTATCTCGTCCATGCCGGCGGCGTGATAGCCACGGTCGACAAAAATCTCGCTGGCCGCGATGAGCAATTGGCCGCGGCGCTCGTCACGGGGCAGCCGGTTGCCGCGCCGAGTGGGGGTGCTGGACGTCTTCGCTTGCCGATTGCTGCCGCCCAGCTTGACCGCACCCCCTCCGGCGGCGTTGGCGAGATCGCTCATCAAGTCCTCAATCTGGTCGTCCTGAACTGTCCCAGCGCCGGTGTAGCGATGCGCGGCTAATCGCAACGACACTACTACCCACTGGCTTTAGCGGCCGTCATCCGTGCCCCGAATGTCGCCAGATCAGCGTCGCACCGTCGCCCGCGGGCGCGCCTAGAGTCCCAGCTAACGGCGGTTGTGCCATCCTGAGGAAATGACCTACGACCCGGATCGACGTGGAGGGACCCGGGTACCGGTTCTCCGCGACGACTGGCGAGAACCGCTGCGCGCCCAGCGGGACCCACTGGAATGGGGTTCGGGGCGGCCCCGGGCGAATCGGGATAGCAGCCGGTGGCGCAAGCAGAGCTTGCTGGGACGCTTTGTGTCGACGTACGGCTGGCGCGCCTACGCGCTGCCGGTGCTGATGGCCGTCACCGCGGTGGTGATCTACCAGACTGTGACGGGGACCAGCGTGCCTGCGCCGGCATCGGGGGATCCCATCCAGGGTCCGCCGAAGATCGGGGCGGTGGGAACGTCGATCATCGACGCACCGCCGCGCGGCCTGACTCAGTTCGACGCCAACCTGCCCACCGGGATGCTGCCCAACGGCGGTCCATTCACCGAAGGCGGCAACAAGACCTGGCACATCGTCGCTGGTGGTACACCCCAGATCGGCCAGGGCACGGCCAAAGTCTTCAAGTACACCGTCGAAGTCGAAAACGGACTCGACCCCACCGCGTTCGGCGGCGACGACGCGTTCGCGGCGATGGTCGACCAGACCTTGGCCAACCCCAAGAGCTGGACTCACAACGCGCAGTTCGCGTTCCTCAGGATCGACGGCGCTGACAGAAGCAAGCCGGACTTCCGGATCTCGCTGACCTCCCCGATGACGGTTCGGGACGGCTGCGGCTACGAATTTCCGTTGGAGACGTCGTGCTACAACCCGTCCTACGCAGCTGGAGAACCGCGAGCCTTCATCAACGAGGCGCGGTGGGTGCGCGGCGCGGTGCCCTTTGAGGGCGACGTCGGTTCGTACCGGCAGTATGTGATCAACCACGAGGCCGGCCACGCCATCGGGTATCTGCGCCATGAGCCCTGCGATCAGCAGGGCGGTTTGGCGCCGATCATGATGCAGCAGACCTTCTCCACCGCCAACAACGACGCCTCGAAGTTTGACCCGGAATGGGTCAAGGCCGACGGCAAGACCTGCCGGTTCAATCCCTGGCCCTACCCGATCGCCTGATCGCACTCCAGGCGGGACGCGTTGCCAGCCGTTTGCCGTTGGCCGCGGTAACTGCTGTGATGAAAAGAGACAACAGCCTTGCGCGAAGTTGGAGATTTCGTTGTCTGGACCACACAAGTCGCTGCCACCGTTGGTCGAGCCGGCTGCCGAGCTGACCCGCGACGAGGTCGCCCGCTACAGCCGTCATCTGATCATTCCGGACTTCGGTGTCGACGGGCAGAAGCGGCTGAAGAACGCCCGGGTGCTGGTGATCGGCGCCGGCGGGCTTGGCGCACCGGCACTGCTTTACCTGGCGGCGGCGGGCGTTGGCACGATCGGGATCGTCGACTTCGACGTCGTTGACGAATCCAATTTGCAACGCCAGATCATCCACGGCGTGTCCGATGTCGGCCGATCCAAAGCACAGTCCGCCCGCGACTCGATCGCGGAGCTCAACCCGCTGGTCGAAGTTCGCCTGCACGAGGAACGGCTGGAACGGCACAACGCTGTCAACCTCTTCGAGCAATACGACCTGATCCTCGACGGCACCGACAACTTCGCCACCAGGTATCTGGTCAACGATGCTGCGGTGCTGACGCATAAGCCCTATGTATGGGGCTCGATCTATCGGTTCGAAGGCCAGGTCTCGGTGTTTTGGGACGATGCCCCCGATGGGCGCGGCCTCAACTATCGCGACTTGTACCCCGAAGCACCCCCGCCGGGCATGGTGCCGTCCTGCGCCGAGGGCGGTGTGCTGGGCATCCTGTGCGCATCGATCGCGTCGGTGATGGGCACCGAGGCGATCAAGCTGATCACCGGAATCGGCGAGCCGCTGCTAGGCCGGTTGATGGTGTATGACGCGTTGGAGATGAGTTATCGGACCATCACAGTCCGCAAGGATCCATCCGCGCCGAAGATCACCGAGCTCGTCGACTACGAGCAGTTCTGCGGAGTGGCGTCCGACGAGACTGCGCAGGCGGCCGCCGGCTCCACGATCACCCCGCGCGAGCTGAAGGAGCTGCTGGATTCCGACAAAAAGGTGGCCCTCATCGACGTGCGTGAGCCGGTGGAGTGGGACATCAACCACATCGACGGCGCCCAGCTGATCCCGATGTCGTCGATCAATTCCGGCGAAGGGCTGGCCAAGCTGCCGCTAGACCGGATGCCCGTGCTGTATTGCAAAACAGGTGTGCGCTCAGCCGAGGCCCTGTCCGTCCTGAAGAAAGCTGGGTTTGCCGACGCGGTACACCTGCAGGGCGGGATCGTGGCGTGGGCCAAACAGATGCAGCCCGACATGGTGATGTACTGAAATTTGGCCGTCGTCGCCTCAACGTGTCTAGTCCCGACAGTTCGCTGGCCCCGATTAGGCTAATTGCGTGACTACCGAGCCGCCGCCCGAGCACGTGTTGGCGGCGTTCGGTTTGAGCGGTGTACGGCCCATACCGCTGGGCGCCAGCTGGGAAGGTGGCTGGCGGTGCGGCGAAGTGGTCCTCTCGATGGTTGCCGACAACGCCCGGGCGGCCTGGTCCGCGCGAGTGCGGGAGACGCTGTTCGTCGACGGCGTGCGGTTAGCTCGGCCGGTCCGGTCGACCGATGGGCGCTACGTGGTTTCCGGCTGGCGAGCCGACACTTTTGTGGCCGGTCAACCCGAGCCCCGGCACGACGAAGTGGTATCGGCGGCGGTGCGGCTGCACGAGGCCACCGGCAAGCTGGAACGTCCCCGATTTCTCACCCAGGGGCCCACGGCGGCGCCCTGGGCCGATGTCGACGTCTTCATCGCCGCAGACCGCGCCGCATGGGAAGAACGGCCGCTGCAGTCGATTCCGGCCACGGCGCGGGCGGCCTCACCAAACGCGGACGGGCAGCGGTCGGTCGAACTGATCACCCAACTTGCTGGGCTGCGGCGGCCAACCAAAAGCCCTAACCAGCTGGTAGACGGCGATCTCTACGGCACCGTGCTGTTCGCCGGCGCTGCCGCGCCTGGGATCACCGACATCACGCCGTACTGGCGGCCGGCGTCGTGGGCGGCGGGCGTCGTCGTCGTCGACGCGTTGTCCTGGGGCGAGGCCGACGAAGGGCTCATCGAACGCTGGAACGCCTTGCCGGAATGGCCGCAGATGTTGTTGCGCGCGTTGATGTTTCGCCTCGCAGTCCATGCGCTGCATCCGCGCTCGACGGCGGCTGCCTTCCCGGGTCTGGCCCGCACCGCCGCCCTGGTGCGTCTGATCCTCTAGAACTTGTGACGGACCTCGTCCAGCGCGACCCTGCCGTCGACGGCCAGAACTCCCTCAGCCCGAAGCAGTTCCAGCTGCCGGGTGGTCAGATGACGCGCGGGTCGGCCGGACGCCGTTATCACCCGATGCCAGGGCAGGTCCGAGGAGTCGGTGCGCATGATCCACCCGACAATGCGCGGACTGGAAAGCTTTGCGGCAGCGGCAATGTCACCGTAGGTAGCGACTCGGCCTGCCGGTATCGACGCAACCAGCCCACGCACCCGCTCGACCTGCTCGTCGGTCACTTGCGCCACGATCAGCGCATCCGCTCTCGGATCAACGCGGCGACCTCGGCCGGCCTGGACTCCGCCACCATGTGATTGCAGTCGAACTCGATGAACTGAAACCCGCCGCCCAATCGGTCGTGCAGGCCGGCGATCAGCTCGTCGGTGACGTACGGCGGCGACGTGCGCGCGGCCCGCACGAGCGTTGTGCTAATTCCGTTGGGCGGCAATACTATTTCGCGGGCCAATTCACTCCAATAGGACATCATCGCGGGCATGCACACTCGCCAACCGTATCGCCCGCCGGGCAGCGCGACGAGGTGATCCTCGACTTCGGCGTCCAGCACGGCCGGGTCCACGTCTGCCCAGGAGCCGGCGGCCTTCTCAGCTCGGGCTTCCGCGACGTCGGGGTAGTCAGGCGAGGCCAGCATGGCGTCTGCGATCTCACGCATCCACGCCCCGTCCAAACCGATCGCCGGATCCAACAGCACCAGGGCGGCCACCCGGTCGGGATATGCAGCGGCCAGGTGCAGCGCAACCGCGCTGCCGAACGAATGCGCGACCACTACCACCGGGCCGTCAGCGTGGTGCTCAAGGAGCGCGGCCAGCGCGGCGACGTTGGCATCGAGGGTCCATGGTGCCGCCCACGACGACCTGCCGTGCCCAATCAAATCGGGTGCCGCAACGGCGATCTCGGTCAGGTGTTGAGTCGCCAGCGGCTGCCAGCGTTTCCCGTGGCCGGTCAGCCCGTGAATTGCCAGCAGTCGCGCGGGACCGGACGGGCCGTAGCGGTGCACGTGCAGTCGGGTCACGCGTAGATGGTGCCAGAGCCGGCGGTGCCGTTTGGCCGGTTCCTCAGCGGGCCGCCGCGCGGCCCGCATCGTCGCCGGCCGGCTGACTTGTCGGACCCTCGTGGTGTCATGCCGCTATGTCTTACCGCTGGGGCCCCGAGGCGCGCGCCGTGCTGGATCCCGGTCTGCGCGGCGTGGTGCGAGTGCTGGGCGGCCCGGGAACCGGTAAGAGCCGCCTGTTGATCGAGGCAGCGGCGGCGCGCATCGCCGCTGGTGCCGATCCGGAATCGGTGCTGTTGCTAACGGGTTCGGGCCGGATCGGCGTGCGCGCTCGAAGTGCGTTGACGACGACCTTGTTGCGCTCGCAGCGGGCGGGCGATCGCGCCCCGGCGGTGATCCGGGAACCGCTGGTGCGCAGCGTGCACAGCTATGCGTTCGCGGTGCTGCGGCTGGCGGCACAGCGCGCCGGCGGTCCACCACCTCGATTGGTCACCTCGGCTGAACAAGACGCGATCATCGGCGAGTTGCTCGCCGGCGAGATCGAGGATGGCCCCGATGCGACGACGGCGTGGCCGGCCGAGTTGCGGGCCGCGCTGGGTACAGCGGGGTTCGCGGCCGAACTTCGTGAGCTGCTAACCCGTTGCGCCGAACGCGGTGTGGAACCTGCGCAGCTGCAGCGGCTGGGCCGGCTGTGCGGACGTCCGGAATGGGCGGCGGCAGGCCAGTTCGCGCACCGCTACGAGCAAGTGATGCTGTTGCGCGCCGCCGTCGGGACGGCTGCCCCGCAGGCAACGACGCCGGCAGTCGGGGCCGCCGAGCTGGTTGGAGCCGCTCTCGAGGCGTTCGCGGTCGACCCGGAGTTGCTGGCCGCCGAACGCGCCCGGATCGGCGTTCTGCTGGTTGACGATGCGCAGCAACTCGACCCGCAAGCGGCGCTGCTGGTGCGGGTGCTGGCCGCCGGCGCTGAGTTGACGCTGCTCGCCGGTGATCCCGCTCAGGCGGTATTCGGCTTCCGTGGCGCCGAGCCGGCGGCCTTGCTGGGCGACGAGACGCCGTCGGTGACGCTGACGACTTCACACCGTTGCGCCCCGGCAGTGGCGCGGGCCATCTCAAGCATCGCCGGCCGACTGGCCAGTGGCTGCGAAATCGAGGGCACCGGAGACGATTCCGGGTCAGTGTCGGTGCGACTGGCCGCGTCAGCGGGCGCGGAGGCGGCGCTGATCGCCGATTCCTTGCGGCGCGCGCACCTCGTCGACGGGGTGCCCTGGTCGCAGATGGCCGTCATCGTCCGGTCGGTTCCGCGCGCAGCCGCAGGGTTGTCGCACGCGTTGGCCCGAGCCGGTGTTCCAGTCGCCGCGCCGACGGTCTCGGGATCGCTGGCTGAGCAGCCGGCTGCACACGCGCTGTTGACAGTGCTGGCCGCCGCCGCTGACAAGCTGGACGGCGAGCGAGCGCTGACGCTGCTGACCGGGCCGATCGGGCGGGTCGACCCGGTTTCGCTGCGCCAGCTGCGACGTGCGCTGCGCCGCAACGAAATAGACAGGCCGCCAAGAGAATTCGCCGACCTGGTGGTGGACGCCCTCAATGAGGGGAAATTCTCGCGGCTGACACCAACCCAGGCCCGCCCACTGCGACGGGTCCGCGCGGTGCTGGAAGCCGCTACGCGCTGTCACCGGCGCGGCGAAGACCCGCGCTACATCCTCTGGGCGGCGTGGCATCGCTCCGGCCTACAACGACGCTTGCTGGCGGCGAGCCAACGCAGCGGATCTTCCGGCGTCCAGGCCGGCCGAGACCTCGACGCGGTGACGGCGCTGTTCGACGCTACTGACCAATATCTGTCGCACACAGCCGGCGCTTCGCTGCCCGGCCTGATCGACCACCTGAGCACACAGCGAGTGCCCGCGGCCGGTGCCGAATCCACCGCCGCGGCTGAGCAGGTCACCGTGCTCAGCGCCCACGCCGCACTGGGCCACGAGTGGGACCTGGTGGTCATCGCCGGCCTTCAGGAAGGGTTGTGGCCCAACACGATTCCGCGTGGCGGCGTGCTCGGCACCCAGCGGCTATTGGACGTCCTGGACGGTGTCGCCGAGAACACCTCGATGCGGGCACCGCTGCTGGCCGAAGAACGGCGGCTGCTGGTGGCGGCGATGGGCCGGGCGCGAAACCGGCTACTGGTGACGGCCATCGACGGGGAGGCCGGAGACGCAAGCGACGGCGGTGAGGCGGCCTTGCCGTCGCCGTTCTTCGCCGAGATCGCGCAATGGGACACCGGCAGCCCCGTACTTCAGCCGCTTACGGCGCCGCGTGTGCTGTCAACGGCCGCGGTGGTGGGCCGGCTGCGCGGGGTGGTGTGCGCGCCGCGGGGGGCGGTGAGTGAAACGGTGCGTGCTTGCGCGGCAACGCAATTGGCGCGGTTGGCCGCAGCAGGCGTTCCGGGTGCCGACCCGGCCGGGTGGTACGGCATGACGCCGCTGAGCAGCACCGAACCATTGTGGAGTGGGGATGACCACGTGGTGACGCTGACTCCGTCGAGCCTGCAGACGCTGAGCGATTGTCCGCTGCGCTGGCTGGCCGAACGCCACGGCGGAACCGACGCCCGCGACCTGCGCTCCACGATCGGTTCGGTGCTGCACGCGCTGATCGCCGAACCGGTAGGCAGCGAGTCGCAGCTGCTGGCCGCCCTGGAGCGGGCCTGGCAGCATCTGCCATTCGAATCCCGTTGGTATTCAGACAATGAGCTGGCCCGGCATCGCGCGATGATTCAGGCGTTCCTAGCATGGCGGAGCCAGACCCGTAGCGAGCTGACCGAGGTGGGCGTCGAGGTCGACGTCGACGGGGTGCTCGACGGCAGTGGTAACGCCAGCGTGCGGCTGCGTGGCCGGGTCGATCGGATCGAACGCGACGCGGCCGGCCGGTTGGTCATCGTCGACGTCAAGACCGGCAAGACACCAGTCAGCAAGGACGACGCGCAACGGCATGCCCAGCTGGCGGCCTACCAGCTGGCGGTGGCCGAGGGTCTGGTGGCCCACAGCGACGAGCCGGGCGGCGCGCGACTGGTCTACCCGGGCAGGACCGGGCCGGGCGGCGCGACCGAGCGCGAGCAGGACCCGTTGACCCCCGATTCGCGCGTCGAGTGGCGCAACCTCGTCCAAGAGGCGGCCGAGGCGACGGCCGGGCCGCAGTTCATCGCCCGGATCAACGACGGCTGCGCGCACTGCCCACTGCGGCCGAGCTGCCCCGCCCACGTGGGCGCCGAGGGAGCGATATGACGACATCAGTTGCAGCCCGCTACAGCCCTGCCGAATTGGCATGTGCCTTAGGCCTTTTCGAGCCGACGGCCGAGCAGGCGGCAGTTATCGCTTCGCCGCCCGGACCACTGGTGGTCATCGCAGGGGCCGGTGCCGGGAAAACCGAGACAATGGCGGCGCGGGTGGTGTGGTTGGTCGCCAACGGTTACGCCGAGCCCGGCCAGGTGCTGGGCCTGACCTTCACCCGCAAAGCCGCCGGGCAGTTGCTACGACGGGTCCGGTCAAGGCTGGCTCGGCTGGGCGGCACCGGGTTGACGATCGGCAGCCAGCCGGGCCCGCCACCGGGTGAGCCCGCGGGCACGCCGGTTGTCAGCACCTACCACGCCTTCGCCGGCCAGCTGCTGCGCGAATACGGCCTGCTGTCCCCGGACGCGGGCGGCCGCGTGCAGCCCGTCGAGCCCGACACCCGGCTGCTCAGCGAGACCGAACTGTGGCAGCTAGCGTTCGATGTCGTCAACGGATATCCCGGGGACCTATCCACCGACAAGAGTCCGGCCGCGGTCACCTCGACGGTGCTGCGGCTGTCGGGTCAACTCGCCGAACACCTGGTCGACACCGATCAGCTGCGCGATACCCACGTCGAGCTCGAACGGTTGGTGCACACCCTGCCTGCGGGCCGCTACCAACGGGATCGCGGGCCCAGCCAGTGGCTGCTGCGGCTGCTGGCCACCCAGGCCGAGCGCGCCGAGCTGGTGCCGCTCATCGATGCGCTGCACCGGCGGATGCGGGCCGACAAGGTGATGGACTTCGGCATGCAGATGGCCTACGCCGCGCGGCTGGCGGCGTCCGTCCCGCAGATCGGTGAGCAACTGCGCGGTCGCTACCGGGTCGTGCTGCTCGACGAATACCAAGACACCGGATACGCCCAGCGAATCCTGTTGTCGTCGCTGTTCGGCGGGGGACTCGACGATGACTTGGCGTTGACCGCGGTCGGCGACCCGATCCAGTCGATCTATGGGTGGCGGGGCGCCTCGGCGACCAACCTGCCCCGGTTCACCACCGACTTCCCGCGACCCGACGGCAGCCCGGCGCCGGTGCTCGAGCTGCGCACCAGCTGGCGCAACCCGCCGCGGGCGCTGCACGTGGCCAACGCCGTGTCGGCGGACGCGCGGCGACGATCGGTGGCGGTGCGCGCGCTTCGCTCTCGCCCCGACGCCGCACCCGGCAC